>CAZIQV010000025.1:0-12606 GCA_964541275.1 uncultured Chitinophagaceae bacterium
CGGCTGCGATGAAGAACTCGCGGCCCGGCGGCCGCAGGGCCCGGAGTCGATCACCCGGCCGGCGGCGCAGCCGTCACAGCCTCGACCCGCTGTTTGAGAAACCGTTCGGCGACGTCGCCGCCAACGCGGATCACCCACCAATCGCCGACAATCTCGGGGGTCACGCCGGTGGCGGTCGACTCGTCGGCCGGAACCACCGCCTCGCGAAACCGATCGAGCGCCTGGTGGGCAGCCCCCCAGAGGCTGAGGAGTTCACCGGTCACCGAAGCCCGCGGTTCCCCCTGAACCCAGAGTTCGATCGGGGCCCGCAGCCGGTTCGACTCGTCTGGCATCTCGCCGGGCTCGTCGCCGTGCAGCGACCGCGCTTCGATCCAGCGAGGACCATTGGTGAACTGCCGGCGGCGTCCGGGGCCCTGTTGCACCAGCAAGGCAACCGTTTCCTTCCACGGCAGGTTGGCGTTGAGGTCGGCCACCAGTTTGTCGGTCTGCTTGCCGAACTCCTCAAGCACCGTTCGTCGGGTGTCTTCCCGGGCGATGCGATCGGCCGTCGGCCGCTGCCGCTCGATCCGGGGCATCGCGACTGCGCGGGTGATGCAGCCCCGCAGTCCGGGCGGCGTGCTCAGGCCGGTCGTCGTCGAGCGATAGCTGACATCGATCGTCCGGTCGCCCTTCTGAAAATTGAGTCCGTCAAAACTGATCTCGCGGCGGACGTCAAACTCGGCGAGTCCGCTGGTGGAAACCCGCACGCTGTCTTTCGTCGCCACCGTATCGGTCCGGGTCGTGCCCTTGAAATGCAGCACCATCACCGGCCCCGTGTCGGCCGGCTGCTTCGCCATCACCGGCCTGCCGTTGGTGACGGCCGTCCCGGTAACGCGGGCGCCGAACAGGCAGCGGCTGACGGGCGTCCGCCGGTCGACCACCGCCGGAGTGTGCTGGCGGATGAACTCCTTGGAAACCCGCAGCACGAGCGTGCGGTTTTTGAGCCAATCGGCCGACGGCGGGGTTTCCGCCGTCGGGGTGTCGGTTGCGGCGACAGAGCCGGCCGCTAGTGCGAGGATGGCAGCCGGCAGTGAAACGATGGTGCGTGCGTGCATGGCGGTGCTCCTGATTCAGGTCTCATTCACACCGTAATATCGGCCGCCACCGGGAGCAAACGGCGGCCCGACCCGCGGCGCCGGTCACCCGCCCAGCACGGTCAACCGGCCCGGGGGCAGGATTCCGGCGGCGGCGGCCCGCTCAGCCAACGCGGCGACCGCCCGGCGGCCGACGTCGCCGAGATCGACCGTCCAGTCGTTGACGTACAGCTCGACATGCTGCCGCAGCACGTCGTCGGAAAATTCCTGGGCGTACCGCCGCATCGTCGGCAGGGCGGCAGCCGGGTCGGCCCGGGCGAACTGCAGCGAGTCGTAAATCACCCGCTGCACCGCGGCGAGCACGGCCGGCGACAGACTCCGGTCGGCAACGATGCCTCCCAACGGCAGCGGGCTGCCGGTCTCGGCCTCCCACCGCCCGCCGAGGTCTTCGATGAGAGACAGCCCCTGCTGCTGCCAGGTGAAGCGGCCTTCGTGAATGCAAACCCCGAAGTCGGCGGTGCCGGCCTGCAGCCGCGGCATGATCTCCGAGAACACCACCTGCTCGACCCGCGTGGTCGCCGGATAGAACATGCGAAAGAGCAGGGCGGCGGTCGTCTGCCCGCCGGGACAGAGCGTCAGTTGCGCCGCGGAGGCCGGGCGGGTGCCGGGCCGGGCGGCGAGCAGCAGCGGCCCCACCCCAAAGCCGAGGGCCGAGCCGCTTGGTAGCACCAGATAGCGGTCCGCCAGCAGCAGGGCGGCGTGAAAGCTGGTCTTGGCCACATCGAAGCCGCCAGCGAAGAGCCGGTCGTTAAGCTGCTGGATGTCGAGCAGTTCGACCTTGAAGTCAAGGCCCCGCCAGTCGACCGCCCGTGTGAGCAGACCGTGGAAGGCGAAGGTATCGTTGGGGCAGGTCGAGATGCCCAGCCGAATCGTCTGCATCAGTCGGTTTCCTCCAGCGTGTCGCGGGCGAGATCAGCGACCGCCCGCAGGGCCGGCTCAATCTGCCAGCGGGCCGGGTCGCGATCGCCCGCCTGATTGGAGATGCCGCGGATGATTCGGCAGGGCACCGCCGCAAGGTGGCAGGCCAACGCCACCGCAAAGCCCTCCATATCCTCCGCGACAGCCGCCGGGAACAACTGCCGCCGCACCGCTGCCTCGTCGGCCGTCGCAGAGGCCGCGCAGGCCGAGAGCAGCTGCCCCGCCGGCTGGCCGGCGGCCGGCCCGCCTGACAGGGCAATCTCCTCGCCGATCGCCCCGATACCACCCGAATTGTCGCCCGGCCACTGGGGCCAGCCAAGCCGGCCGGCCGGAATGAAGTCGACGCCGCTGCCGACGCCGACACCGTGGCAGGCGACCTGGCGAAATTGATAGGCCCGCCCGACCCGACAGGCGTCACTGAGGCTCCCGGCGATGCCCAGCAACAGCACGCCCGTCGGCCGACGCTCGGCAAGCAGTTGTGCCGCTCTGGCGGCAGCGGCGATCGGGCCGAAGCCGATCAGTTCAAACCGGTCGGCCGGGCCGAGTGACCCGCCCAGGGCGTCGGCGAGCACAGTGCGTTCAACCGCGGTGGGAACGAGGATCAGCATGATCACCTCCGAGGCGTGCCGTGAAACAGGTTGGCCAGTCGATCCGGGACCGATCGGGACATCGCGGCTCGCCAGTTACCCCATGCAGTCTAGGACGTGATCGCGCAGGGTCGTCGCAGCTGCGGGTCGGGTTTCTCCGGCGGTCGCCGACAGCCGGTTGCGGGCGGCCTGCCGCATCGGCTAAAAGTCGGTCATGGAACAGCTGCTCGACGCGACTGCCGCGGGGAATCTGTCGGCCTCGGCCGACGCGGTCGCCGGCCTCCAGGCCATCGGCCGCGAGTTTCACGGCCGCGGCTGGTCGCTGGGCACCAGCAGCAATTACTCCGTGGTGCTCCAGCGGGAACCACTAGAGTTGCTGATCACGGCCAGCGGCAAGGACAAGTCGGCCCTCGAGACCGCTGACTTTGTGCGGGTCGATGCCGGGGGCAGGCTGCTTGACCCCGCCGCCGCCGACGGCCGCAGGTCGTCTGCCGAGACCCTGCTGCACTGCCTGATCGCAGAGCTCATTCCCGATGTCGGCGCTGTCCTGCACACCCACTCGGTCTGGGCGACAATCCTCTCCCGGGCCGGCCTGCCATTCGGCGCCGATCACGGCAGCCTGCAGATCGCCGGCTATGAGATGCTCAAGGGGCTTGAGGGCATCACGACGCACGAGACCTCCGCCGAGGTGCCGATCTTTGCCAACAGCCAGGACATGGCCGACCTGTCAGACCGCGTCCGAAAGGCCTTTGTCGCCGCCGGCTTCACCGCCGACCGCCGGCCGCCGTTGCACGGTTTTCTGCTTTCCGGCCACGGCCTCTACACCTGGGGACGGACCCTTGCCGAGGCCCGTCGGCACATTGAGATTTTTGAGTTTCTTTTCGAGGTCACCGCCCGGCAGCGGATGCTGCCGTCGGCCTGAACCCTTCGCGTTCCGCTCTGGAACCCTCCCCAGCCCGCCAGCCCCGGAGATTCGCCATGGCCATCGTGACCGTGCCCGCCGCGTCGCGTCGCATCACCGACGCCGCCGAAATCAAGACCTTCCTCGCCGACCACGGCATCGCCTATGACGTCTGGCCGCTGGAGGACCGGGTCGACCCGGCCGCGCCGGCCGAGGCGATCCTCGCGGCCTACAGGCCCGAAATCGACGTGCTCAAAGCGAAGGGCGGCTTTGTTACCGCCGACGTGATCGACGTCTATCCCGACACGCCCAACCTCGATGCGATGCTCGACAAGTTCAACAAGGAGCACACCCACACCGAGGACGAGGTCCGGTTCATCCTGCAGGGCAGCGGGGTGTTTCACATCAATCCGGTCGACCGGCCGGTCTTCGGCATCGAGGTCTGGGCCGGTGACCTGATCAGCGTCCCGCTGGGCACGCGGCACTGGTTTGACCTTTGCACCCAGCGGCGAATCCGGGCGATCCGGCTGTTCCAGGACACCAGCGGCTGGACGCCCCACTATCTCGATGACGGCGTCCACGCCGGGTACGAGCCGCTCTGCCTCGGCCCGGCCTATCTGGGCGGCAGCGACGACGGAGCCGCCTCGTGATCGTCTTCGGCGGCCAGGGCATCCTGCTTGACGTCGAGGGCACCACCTCGTCGATCGCGTTTGTCTACGACGTGCTGTTCGCCTATGCCAAAGAGCACATCGCTGCGTTTCTTGAGGACCACGCCGAGGTGCCGGCCGTCAGCGAAGCCGCCTTGCAACTCGCCGCTGAGACCGACTCCGCCGGCCGGCTCGACACGCCCGCGGGCCGCACCGCAATCGTGCTGGCGGCGATTGACCTGATGAACCGCGACATCAAGTCGACACCGCTGAAGGCCCTGCAGGGCATGATCTGGCGGCGGGGCTTCGAGTCGGGGCGACTCACTGCCCATGTCTTTGATGACGTCCCGCCGGTGCTCGCCCGGTGGGCCGACTCGGGCCTCGACGTGCGAATCTATTCGTCCGGCTCGATTGAAGCCCAAAAACTCTTCTTCAGCCACACGGCCGCCGGCGACCTCACGGGGCACCTGCGGGGCCACTACGACACCACCACCGGCCCGAAGCGGGAGCAGGCAAGTTACGCGGCCATCGCCGCCGACATGCAGCTTGCGCCGCGGCAGATTCTGTTCATCAGCGATGTCGGCGCCGAACTTGATGCCGCCCGGGCCGCCGGCATGGCCACCGCCGCCGCGATCCGGCCGGGCAACCGGCCTCTGGAAAGCCTCTACGATCACGAGGCGGTCGAGTCGTTCGCCGAGATCACCTGCTAACCATTCGGATTTCCCTGTCCTGCGGCGGTTCGCCGCCGCCTGCCGCCGAGTTTGCCGATGCCGTCGCCTTCCGATGCCGCTGCCGCGGCCGCTACGATTCGCTGCGGTGCCGCCGCCTCGACCCTGCCACGCCTCGACGAGGCTATCAGTGAGGCCGTGGCTGAGGCGGTTGCCCAGCTTGCCGGCCGCCGCCCCGATTTGGCAGTCGTCTTCGTTTCCTCGGCGTACGGCGAGGCCATCCGGCCAACGCTTGAGGGTGTGCATGACCTGGTCGATGCTGGCTGCCTGATCGGCGGGACTGCCGAAGGCGTCTTGGCGAACGCCGTCGAGTACGAAAATGGCCCGGCCGTCGCTGTCTGGCTCGCCTCGCTGCCGCAGGCAACCATCACGCCGCTGCCGCTGGAATATTCCCAGACAGCCGACGGCGGCACCTTTCTCGGCTGGCCGGAGCGGTTTACCTGGCCGGCGGACGCTGCGGTCTTGCTGTTGGCCGATCCATTTTCGTTCCCGGTCGACAGCCTGATCAGCCGGCTCGCAGACGATCGCCCCGGCCTGCCGATCATCGGCGGCATGGCCAGCGGGGGCAGCCGGCCCGGCGGCAACACGCTGGTCATGGACCGACAGACATATGACGCCGGAGCTGTCGGAGTGATCATCGGCGGTGGCGTCCGGATTCGTCCCGTCGTCTCGCAGGGCTGCCGGCCGATCGGCCAGCCCTTTGTGGTGACCCGGGCGGAGGACAACATGCTGTTTGAACTCGGCGGCAGGCCCGCCTTTGGCCGGCTCCAGGAACTCTACGGCACCCTCGACGACCACGACCGGCAGCTGGTGCGGACCTCCCTCCACGTTGGCCGGGTCGCCAGTGAGTATCAGGACCGGTTCGAGCGGGGTGACTTCCTCGTCCGGAATGTCGTCGGGGCCGATCCCGAAACCGGCGTGGTGGCGGTGGGTGACTGCATCCGCACCGGCCAGACGGTGCAGTTTCATGTGCGGGACGCGGCGACCGCCCACGACGATCTCGTCGAACTGCTCGCCCGGTCGGCGGCCCGGCAGGCGGCCGGCGGCCTGGTCTTCACCTGCAACGGCCGGGGCAGCCGGATGTTCAAAACGGCCAGCCACGACGCCGGCTGCCTGCAGGAAATGCTCGGCCCGCTGCCCGTCGCCGGCTTCTTCGCCCAGGGTGAAATCGGCCCGATCGGCCCGAAGAACTGCCTGCACGGCTTCACTGCCAGCATCGCCCTGTTCGAGCCGGCCGGCTGATACCGATGTGGTTGCTGGCGGAGTGAACCGGCCTTGCTTCCGGCTGTCGCGGTTTCCTACCGTCCATGTCGCAGGCGGGCACCTGAAGGAAACTGGCAATGGCTGTCCGCACTGACTCACTCCGCGGAATCGCTCTGGTGCTGGCCGCGACTATTGTCTGTTCAGGCTGTGCCCGCCTCCGGCAAAGTCCCTACGCGTACGCACCGCCGTACGCCCCGCCGGTCTATCCGCAGCCTGGTGCCCCGCAGCAGGCGGTGCCCGCCCAGCCGGCTGCCTACCCGGCCCCGGGGGCAGTCCAGACACCGTTGCCGCCCGGTGCAGCGATGCCAATGGCCCCGACCACGGCAACCGGCGGCTTCTCCCAGACCATGCCGGCCACCGGAGTCGTCCCGGCCGGCGCGACAATGCCCTGTCCGCCCGCCTGCGATCCCTGCGCCGGCCAGGCGGTCACCCCGGTGGCCTACGAGGGGGCGGTCCAGACGCAGCCCTGTCCGCCGGGGATGTAAACCCCGGACGAGAGACATTGCCGGATCACCCTCGCCCCGTCGCGAAAAAACCGCGTCCCGCCGCGGCTCGACGAGACGCTACAGTGAAATGCTGTTTGTTTCCGCCAGCGGCCTCCCGATGCCTTCCCTGCCCCCACTGGCCGACCGTCCGCCCGAACTGATGGACGATCCGGCTCTCGACGAGGGCGAGCACCGGCGGGCGTTGATCGCGCTGGCCCGGATCAACTGGATCTCGCGGACCGCGGCCCAACTGAGCAGGCGGTGCGTCCGGCTGCTCGCCGCCGGCCATGCAGCCGCGGACGCGCCGGTTCGCGTGGTCGACATCGCCTGCGGCGGCGGCGACCTCACCGCAGCCATCGCCCGACGGCTCGGGGCTCAGCTCACCCGGCCGATCGAGGTTCTCGGCGTCGACATCAGCGATCGGGCGGTCACCTGGGCCCGCCGGCAGCATGCCGGCCGCAGCGGATCGGCCAGCCTGAGGTTCACGCAGGCCGATGTCCTCGCCGACGGCTGCCCGAGCTGTGACGTCGCGGTTCACTCGCTCTTTCTGCACCATCTCAGTGACAGCAAGGCCGCCGGTCTGCTGCGAGAAATGGATCGGGCGAGCACAGGCGGCGGCGTCTTTTCCGATCTGCTCCGGAGCCGGCTCGGGCTGCTCCTGGCCCGGCTGGGCACGACCTTCCTGGCTCGCTCGCGGGTGGCCCGGGTCGACGGCCCGTTGTCGGTGAAGGCCGCCCGCACGTTCGCGGAATATCGGCTGCTTCTCACCGCCGCCGGGCTTGATCGGGCCCGGATCGAACCGACCTGGCCTGAGCGGGTCTGCGTCAGCTGGGAGCGACCTCGATGACCTTCGACACTTCCGTCTCCGCCGGGCCGCTGCCGGCCACGATCGCGGCTGCTGCCGCGACAGCGACCGTTTGGGATGTGATCGTCGTCGGCGCCGGACCGGCCGGTGCCGCAACGGCGACGCAGCTGGGCCGGGCCGGCCTGCGGGTGCTGCTCGTCGACCGCGAGCAGTTTCCGCGGCCGAAGGTCTGCGGCTGCTGCCTGTCGCCGCTGGCGCTCGACGAGCTCGAGCGGCTTGCCCCGGTTGCCGGCGGCGGGAGGCTGCTCCTGGCAAGCGTTGAGCTGATTGCCGGCGGCCGGGCCGCCCGCCTGCCGCTTCCCGCCGGCGGTGTGCAGTCCCGCCAATCCCTCGACCCGGCGATCATCCGCGCGGCGATCGCTGCCGGTGCCGCCTGGCTGCCCGCAACCCGCGTCACTGCCGCGGAGCCGCAGCAGACAGGCGTCAGTCTCGTGGCAGTCACATCCGGCAGCAGCCGGCAGCGGCTGGTGACCGACCGGCTGGTCTTGGCCGGGGGGCTCGCCGAGGCAGTGCGGGTCGGCTCAGACGGCAGCAGCCGGCCCGCTGCCCGCAGCCGACCGCCACAGAACCTGATCGGCCTTGGGGCAACGCTGCCGGGCGACAGCAGCAGCCTCCCGGCCGGTCGGCTCGCGATGGCGGTCGGCCGCCGGGGGTACTGCGGCCTGGTCCGGCTTGAGGATGGCCGCATCGATGTGGCTGCCGCGGTCGCCCCGACCGCCGTCGCGTCAGCCAACTCGCCGGCCGCCGCAGTTGCCGGACTGCTTGCCGATGCCGGAGGCAAGACGGCGATCATCGACCTCGACGCCGTCGCCGCAGCCAGGTTCCAGGCCACGCCGCCCTTGACCCACCAGACCGCCCCGGTCGATCCGGCAAGCGAGCGAATCTATCGGGTTGGCGATGCGACTGGTTACGTCGAGCCCTTCACCGGGGAGGGCATGGGCTGGGCCCTGCATGCAGCCCGGCTGCTGGCGGCGTCACTGAGCGATCCAGCTGGCGGCCTCCGGCCGCCGGCCGCGGCGGCGGCGTGCTATCGCCGGCGACACCAGGCAGCGTTTGGCCCCCGCCACCGCCGCTGCCGCGGCGTCGCGGTCGCCCTCCGCAGCCCGCTGCTGGTCGCCGCCGCCGTCCGCGTTGCGGCCTGGTTTCCGCAGCTCGCGGGCCGCGTGGCCGGTCTCTGCACCGGAAATCGCGGCCGCTGTTTCCCTTTGCCAGCTGCCACCCCGAGGCTGCCGTGCCGAAAACCAACCTGAAGCAGCGAACCGAACTGCCGCCATCGCCGCCAGGGAGTGAATCTGCAAGACTCCAGAGATGAGCTTTTCGATTCTCGGCATCGGGACTGCGACACCGCCTCGCCGCATCGCCCAGCGCGATGCCGCCATCCTCGCCGGCAGGCTGTCCGGATCGGCGGCAGCACGCGAGCGCACGCTCGCTGCGATCTACCGGCAAACCCGGATCGCCCACCGCGGCTCGGTGCTGTTGGAGGAGCCCGGGGACGAGCCGTTTGCCCAGAGCTTCTTTCCGCCGGCCGAGGGGAGCGACGACGGAGGCCCGACCACGGCCGCCCGGATGGCTCGGTACGCCGCCGAGGCGCCGCGACTGGCAGCGGCGGCGGGTCGCGAGGCGTTGGCCCGGGGCAACGTATCCGCAGCCGGCGTCACCCATCTGGTGACCTGTTCCTGCACCGGCTTCGCCGCCCCCGGGGTCGACCTGGCGGTCATCGAAGAGCTCGGCCTGCCGCCGACCGTCGCCCGCTGCCACGTCGGCTTCATGGGCTGCCACGGGGCCTTTAACGCGATCCGGGCCGCCGCCGCATTCGCGGCGGCCGATCCGACGGCTGTCGTCCTGACGGTCTGTGTGGAACTCTGCAGCCTCCACTTTCAATACGGCGCCGGTGCCGACCGGATCGTCGCCAACAGCATCTTCGCCGACGGGGCAGCAGCGGTTGTCGGCCGGGCCGCCTCCAGCGCGTCCGATTCCGGCTGGCGGCTCGTCGGGCAACTCTCGGAGGTCCTGCCTGGTTCCGCCGACAGCATGGGCTGGATCATCGGTGACCACGGCTTCGAGATGACCCTCTCGGCAGAGGTTCCCGGCCAGATCGCCTCCGCCTTTCCCGATCTTGTCAGCCGACTGCTCCGGCAATCCGGGATCGCCGCTGAGTCGATCGACCACTGGGCAATCCATCCCGGCGGCCCGCGGATTCTCACCGCGGTTGAGCAGGCGCTGGCCCTCGCCCCGAGTCAGCTCGATCGCTCGCGCGAGATCCTCGCCACCCGCGGCAACATGTCGAGCGCCACGATTCTGTTTATCCTCGAACGGCTCTTTGCCGATGCACCGTCCCAGCGAACCGGCGCTGGTCGCCGGCACTGCCTCGCCGCCGCCTTCGGGCCCGGCCTCACGGCAGAGCTGGCCGTCTTCGCCTGCGATGCGGCCGCCGCCTCGGCGGCCTGATCTGCACCGCCGACGAGAGGCGCGAGGAACCGGCAGCGAGGTCCTCAGCCGCAGGCGGTACCGGAGGGTCAGGCCGCGTTGTCGTGCAGTTGCCGCAGCATCTCGATCAGGTTTTGGAGGATGATATCGGCAGCATCCTCCTGCACCCGGTTGGTTCCCAGCCAGGTCTCGTACCCGCCAAACCGGTGCTGCGCAGTGGTCGGCAGATAGCCGTGTCGGCCGTTGGCCAAACCGACGACCACGGTCTGAGAAAAGGGGCTTGCGTGCTTGAGCTCAAGGCCGATCTCGACAAAGGTTTCAAAGGGAATGCCGCAGACGGCGACATCGCCGATTCGGATCGCCTGCAGCGGCACCGTCACGCTCTTCTCCGTCCGCTCGGCGGCTCCAATCGTCCGCCGGGCATAGGCCTTGGCCAGCCGCGGCAACCGCTGCTCGGCCTCTTCGTCGGAGAGTTTGACGATCTGCCGCGCCCGCGCCACGAGCGCTTCATCGGGTCGCCGGTACTTTAGCTCAATCTGCCGCTCAACCATGTCGAGGCTGATGTCGTCCCGGTAGGTTTCAATCGACTGCTCGGCCTCCCAAGCAACGTCGGCCACCTTGCGGGCGACGATTCTGATTTGCTCAAACGGCTCTCGCGGCGGCCGGCTGGTGCCGAAGGGAATGTTGTTGATGTCGCCTGAACAGCCGTTTGAAAGCATGGCCACGAAGTCGTCGCCGGCCCGCAGCCGCGACGGCATCAGCCGCGCGAATTCGCCGAAGTAGTCGGCCGACATCTGCCCCCGGGGGACCCCGCCGACGTAGTGCAGGGCATAGTTGGCAAAGATCGCCAGCGGCTTCCCGCGGCGGGTCTCCACCGAGAGGATGGCGACATCGGGATCGGTTGGCCCTGCCGGTCGGTCGAGCACGTCTGGTCGGTTCGGCGGATTCATCTTCACCCGGTCGAGTTCGCCAAAAGGGTTTGGCTGCATCTTGCCGGGCTTGAGAAACCACCGCCGGTTGAAGACCTCCTCAGGCAGCGGCCGCGCGGCGGCCGCAAACTGGGCCGGCTGCAGCCGGGCATGGGCGGCGACGATCGACTCGGTCAGCCCGGCGAGCAACAGCGACCGATAGACGCCGGCCGGCCCCGAGGTGCCGCTTGAGGAGGGCCCCGAGTGGGTGTGGGTCGAGCAGACGAGCATCCGCGTGGCGGGCACGCCCGTCTGCTCCGCTGCCGCCGCCTTGGCCGCCTTGATCAGGTCCGGATCGACGCCGAGGCTGTCGACGACGGAGAGCGAAACCTCCGTGTCACCGGAACTGAGGGCAAGCGTCCGCACGAACAGCGGGTCGTGGGCCTCGGTTGCCTGGTTCGCCCGGAACCCGCCGGGCATGTTCAGCGGGAATTCCTGCGGCGTCACATTGACGGCCGCCGCACCTGCCGCGAGTTCGGCGGCAGTCGCCGCAGGCATGATGTCCCGGCCGTTCATACCCCCGCCAAGAGCAATCGCAATCAGCAGCGGCCAAGACCTGCTCAAGCATGGCATCTTCATCAGCCTCCTGTCACCCCACAACGTCTGAACAAACAGCACCAATTCACATCCGGTGAGGGTACCTGACAGCCCGCCGGTTCGGCAGCGAATTCGCCGGCCAACAGGTGTCAGCAACCTTTCGATCAGCCTGCCGCAGCCTCGAAGAGTACGGGATTGAGCGGATCATCCATAATCTCACCGACAGCGGTGGAGGGCGTCCACTTTTCGTGGTCCAGCCGCTGGCTGGGGTTGGCCGGCTCGGCCAGCCGCATGTCGATGTCCATGTAAATGACCGTATGCACCTTGCGGGGCCGGTCCGTCGTGTTCGGTCCGGCCCGGTGCAGCGTCCAGCCGAGGTGAAAGGAAACATCGCCGAGGGCGTAGGGCTCGGTCACCTCGACGACGCCCTGCTCAGCGATCGCCGCGCGAATCAGCTGTTCCGACTCATCCGAGATCGGCAGGTCGCGGCCGATCCGTTTGCGGTGGCTGCCGCGACCGAACGACAGTGGTCCCTGTTCCAGCGGCACTGCATGCAGCGGAATCCAGGCGGTCACCGACAGGCTGCTGGCCATCGGCCAGTACTGCTGGTCGGCATGCCAGGGCGTGAAGCCGCCCGACGGTTCTTTGTAGAGCGCCTGATCGTGCCAGAGCCGGACGCCGCGAGTGCCCAGCAGCGCCGCGGCGATACCGGCCAGCCGTCGGGAAAAGGTGAACTGCTTCGCCTCCGGCCCTTTTTCCCAGAGGTTGCCGACTTGAATGAAGGCCTTTGCGTACGTGTCTCGGTCGGCCATCGCGGTGTCAGTCAGCGGATTGTTGGCGAAGGTCAACGCCGTGATCTCATGTTCGAAATGGCTGAGCGTGGCGGCATCGAAGACGTCCGAGAGTTTGATGAAGCCGTCCTCACGGAACCGTTCCCGCTGATCCGGCGTAATCGCGTAGGGTTCATCAAGCAGCGGAAAGGCGGGCGAGTGCGAGGTGGCAGCGAACGCAGACATCGTGTCATCCAGTCTCTGATGGTCTCATCGATCGCGGCGTTGGCGGAGCAACTCTGCCGCAGGCCGTCGCCGCGGCTCTTACTGTAAACGAAATCAGACCGGGCCACCTGTCTGCGGTCTGGCGAGCCCGC
>CAZIQV010000026.1:0-12605 GCA_964541275.1 uncultured Chitinophagaceae bacterium
AGAGCCAGTTGAAGTGGTACCAGTTGTGCACCTGGAACTGCATCTCGTTCATGTCCGGCTCCCGCTTGCGGTACCAAATGCCGCTGCCGTTCCAGTAGACCTGGCCGCCGATGATCTCGCCGACCATGCCGTCGCGGACCCGTTTGATCGTCTCGCGGTAGCTGTTTTGGTAGTGCCGCTGCAGACCGACAACGACCTTGCGGTTGGTTTCGTCGGCCTTCTTGGCGACTTCGAGCACCAGCCGGGCCCCGGCGCTGTCGACACAGACCGGCTTTTCCATGAAGACATGCTTGCCGGCGTTGATCGCCGCCTCGAAGTGCGTCGGCCGGAAGCCCGGGGGCGTCGCCAGGATGACCAGGTCGCAATGGTCCAGAACCTGCTTGTAGGCATCGAGACCGAAGAACTGCCGTTCCTTGGGCAGCTCGACCTTGTCCTGCATCTTTTCAATCGCTCGCAGCGTCCGACCGATGTTTTTCTCGAAAGCGTCGGCGACTGCGGTCACCTTCACGTTTGAGCCGGCCACGCTGAGGGCCTGCGTCAGCGCCCCGCTGCCCCGACCACCGCAGCCGACCAGGCCGATTCGAATCATTTCGGTCGAGGGCGACTGGGCGTGGACACTCCGCATGGCGGCGGCGGCACCCCCCGCCACCCCGGCAAGCTTCACGGCACTGCGGCGGGAAAGGCGAATCGGTTCATTGGAAGCATGCTGGCTGGCCATCGAAAACTCCTCGAGGAAAGACGGAGGCCTGCGAGCCCCCTGCGTAGCTGCCGGAAACCTGCGGACTGGTCGCTCAATCGGCCGCTGAGGTCCTCTCCCGCAGTGTGCCAAAGGATACCCTCTGCCCGGCGTTCTGCCAAAATTCGGCCGATCGGGCCGCGGCGGCATCGTGGCGGTCAATACCGCGGCACCTGCGGATCGACCTCGGCGCTCCAGGCCTCGATGCCTCCCCGCAGGCTCTGGGCCTGGTGAAATCCCCGTTCCCGGAGCCAGGTGGCCACCCGCAGGCTGCGGACGCCGTGGTGGCAGTGGACGATGATTCGCCGGTCCCGCCAGGCTTCGATTTCGCCAATCCGCTCGGAAAGCTCCTGCATCGGAATCAGCCGGGCGGCGGCAATGCTGGCAGTGGCATATTCCTCCGGGGTCCGGCAGTCGAGCAGCAGGCAGGCGTCCGTTCCGAGGGCCGCGAGCAGGCCGGCCGCCTCGGCGGGATCGATTTCGGTCGGCAGGCTCATCAGGTGAAAATCATGGGCGCGGTGGTGCGTTCGGCCGCTGCCGGGCCAGAATAAAGCCGGCTGGGCAGCGGCGACGATACCCCAGCCGGGCTCGTGGTGTCGAGAAGTCCAGGTGCATGGCTGTTATTCCCGTCGATCCGACCGCCGCCCGCGAATTCGCCTTTGAGGTTGTCGCCCGGCTGCGGCGGGCGGGCCACGAGGCGGTCTGGGCCGGCGGCTGCGTCCGTGACGAACTGCTTGGCCGGACACCGGCAGACTACGACGTGGCGACCTCGGCCCGACCCGACGCGGTCCGCCAACTCTTTGGGCGGCGACGGACGCTCGCGGTTGGGGCTGCCTTTGGGGTGGTCACGGTTTTGGGGCCGAAGCCGGCCGGGCAGGTTGAGGTCGCCACCTTTCGCGTCGACGCCCCTTCCACCGACGGAAGGCATCCAGCCGGCGTGACGTTTTGCGGCGCCCGTGAGGATGCCCTGCGACGGGACTTCACGATCAACGGACTCTTTTTTGATCCGTTGGAAAAAAAAGTCATCGATTATGTCGGCGGCCGGCAGGATCTCACCAACGGCATCATCCGGGCGATCGGCGTGCCGAGCCTGCGGTTTGGCGAGGATCACCTGAGGATGCTCCGGGCGGTGCGATTTTCTGCTGGCTTCGGCTTTCCCCTCGAAGCGGAGACTCGGCGGGCCATCGAGCGGATGGGAGGCCTGATCAAATCGGTCAGCCCGGAGCGGATCGCCGCGGAACTTCGCGGGATGTGCTCGCGACCGGGCCGCGGCCGGGCGATCGTCCTGCTTGTCGATACGGGGCTCGCCGAGACGGTCTTTCCCGAGTTCGCCGACAAGCCCCCCGGCTTCTGGTCGTCTGCGGCCGCGGCGATCGACGCCCTCGATGAGCCTGGCCTGCCGCTCGCCCTGGCGATTCTCTGCCGCGACGCCGCCCGGACCAGCGGCCAGATCGGCCGGCGGCTGCGGCTGGCCAATCATGAATGCAGGCTTGCCGAGTGGCTGATTGCCGCTGCCGCGGCGATCGGTCCGACGACGGGTGTCGCCGAACTCAGCGGCCGTCCCTGGTCGCAATTGCAGCCGTGGCTGGCCCATCCGTGGCGGTTTCAACTGGCCGACTTGCTGCGGGCCCTCGCGGCGACCGGCAGCGGTGCGACCGCAGCCGCGGATTGGGTCAGCAGCCAGGTGGTCCGGCCTGCGGCCGATCTCGATCCCCCGGCCCTGCTCGGCGGTGACGATCTGCTCGCGCTCGGCGTTGTTGCCGGGCCGGCCGTCGGCAGCCTGCTCAAACGACTCCGCGGTCTCCAACTGGACGGTGAGATCAGCGACCGGGACACGGCGATCCGGCACATCGAGGCCTGGCGGGCGGCCGACTGATCGCTCACCGCGGCGGCTCATGGGGATCGGGCAGATCGGCGAGCGACCGCAGCCGGAAGACCTCGAGAAACTTGGCGGTCGTCCGATACCGCGGCTCGCCGGCGGCGTCTTCGCACGGCACGATTTCCAGCAGCCCCCGCCGCACCAATTGCCGCAGCACTGCCGGACCGGCGTCGCAGCCGAGTTCGGTCAGGCTGCTGCGGCCGACCGGCTGGTTCCAGGCGACCGCAGCAAGCGCGTCGAGTGCGGCAGCGTCGAGCCGCACCTTGCGGGTCTTTGCCTCCAGCAGGGCCCCGAACTGGCGATACTCCTCCCGCAGCCTCAGCAGCCAGCCGGAGCTCCGGGAGACAACCTCGTAGGGACAGTTGTTGGCGGCGTATTCCCGACCGAGGTCCTCGGCGAGTTCGTCGATTTCAGCCGCTCGGACTCCCCGCATCAGCCGGGCGACACGGCGGCTCGACAACGGTTCGCCGCCTGGCAGGCCGACAAACAGCAGCGCCTCGAGGATCGACCGCGGATCGACCCGGCAGGGAGCCGCATCGGCCGCCGGTTTCCCGGCGGCCTGGTCGAGGTCGGGAGAGGTGTCGACCTCGACCATCTGGCCGGCTGTGGTCCCGGTGGCGGCGTAGGGGTCGGGCTCTCCCATCATCGCGGCGAACGCCTGGGCGAGCCGGTCGATCGACATGCCGCCGTCGGCCGGCGGACCCTGGAAACCAGCGGTGGCGTCGTGTTCGGAACCCGCGTCGTTCACAGCCGGCTAGCCCCAGCGGTTGCCGACATGGGCCTTCATGAACGCCAGCGCATCGCTGGCGAGCTGTTCTTCGGTGCTGTACATCTTCCGCCAGATCTTGGTCGCTGCGGCGATCGCCGGCAGCGCCAGGCCGAAGGCCTCGACGACCATCCAGCCCTCCCAGCCCGCTGCATGCAGAGCATCGAACGTCTCGTCCCAGGCAACGTGCCCCTGCCCCGGTGTGCTGCGGTCGTTTTCGGAGATGTGAACCAGACGGGTCCAGGGCATCGCCGCGGCGATGGCCGTGGCGAGATTCTTTTCCTCGATGTTGGCGTGGAAGGTGTCGTACATCATGCGGACATTGGGATGGTCGACCGCCGCGACGAAGGCAACCGTCTGCTCAACGCTGGTGAGAAAGTAGTTTTCAAAACGGTTGAGATACTCGGTGACGATCGTCACGCCGGCCCCGGCGGCGTGCTCGGCTGCCTGCCGCATCGTCTCGACACCCCAGTTGAATTCATCCTCGGTGGGACCGGTTCCGCTGAACTCCCCGATGGCGGAGTGCGTCGGGCCGACGAGCAGCGGCACCCCGGCGGCATGGCAGCAGTCGATCGTCTTTTTCATCGCATCGACAGCCGCGGCGCGGACGCTGGCGGAAGGACTGATCGGATTGTCGCCGGCCCCGCGAATCGTGACCGCCGTCCGTTCCAGGCCGACGTCGTCGAGCTTCCGGCCCCAATCGGCGTAGAGGGCTTCGTTGAGTTCGAACATCGGCATTTCGACGCCGTCGTAGCCGACCGCCTTGACCTGTTCGACGACCGGCATCAGCCCGTCGTGCATGCGGTCGGTCCAGAGCAGCAGGTTGATACCGTATTTCATTGCAGAACCACTCGGGGTGTCGGGAACCAAGATTCAACGTTTTGGCGGAAAGGTCTTCGCGGCCGCCGGCCTCGTCACAGCCGGCGGGTGCCACGGGCCGCGGCTGGCGATCACCGCTGGGCTGGTGTTGCCTCGCCGGTGTCCGCATCATCAGCCATCGGGTTGGCCGGGAACAAGCCGGGCTCGTCGGCGTCGCTTCGCCGCCGGGATGCCCCCCGCCGTTTTTGGCCCCCCGGCGAGCGGCCAGCGGCGGTTGCCGGGGCGCTCTTCAGCGGCTCGGCGGCGCCATCGAGCGGCTGGCCGTCGCGGACACGGGCGAGCCGTTCGCTGATCTGGGCCGCGTAGGCCTCGGAAAGCTCACAGCCGAGGAAGTTGCGGCCGAGCTTTTTGGCGACCGCCAGCGTGGTGCCGCTGCCGGCAAAGGGGTCGAGGACGAGGTCGCCGGGGTTGCTCGACGCCCGGATGATCCGGCCGAGGAGTTGTTCAGGCATCTGGCAGCCGTGCCAGCCGGACCGTTCCTTGAAGGTGCCGCAGACCCGGGGGAAATACCAGGTATCTTCGGCGGCCGAGAAACCTTCCGGCAGATCCTGGGGCCGCAGAATCCAGGTGTCGTCGGGGAGACGCCCCCGGGGATTGGCCCGCCGGTCGCCGTAGACCAGTTCGCGTGCGGAAGGCACCCGGATCGCATCGGTGTTGAAGGTAAATGCCCGGGGATCACGGACGAGATGGAAGAGGTGGGCGTGCGAGCGGCTGAACTTCTGCCTGCAGTTCACCCCGAACGTGTAGTACCAGACAACCCAGCTGCGGCAGGTAAAGCCGAGCTCGCGGGTGGCCAGCACCTTCAGTTCGGCGGCATATTCATCACCAATTGCCAACCAGAGGGTGCCGTCGGGCCGCAGCACCCGGCAGAGCTCGCCGAGCCAGCGTTTCGACCAGTCGAGGTAGTCATCGCTGGAGCGGCGATCGTCGTAGCTGTCGTAGTCGTAGCCGATGTTGAACGGCGGGTCGGCGAAGGCCAGCGGCACGCAGGCGTCGGGCAGGCTGCCGAGCAGGTCGAGGCAATCCCCCTGATGAACGCGGTTGACCGCGAGCCGGCGGGAATCGGCGGGTGAGGGGGTGACGTTCATCGGAGATCCCAAAAATCTACGAAGTCTCACCAGAACCGTCCACGGACAGCGACCGGAGCCGGGCCGACTACCGGCAGCAGCCTATGCCAACCACCGCAGCAGCCCTTCAACCGTCGGCCAGCCGCGGCGGTCGATCTGTCGAAACAGCGGCACGCTCGCGAGGCAGAACACCACCGCGAGCAGGACTGCCACCGGGACCGACACCACCGTCCGCCAGTGGGCTGTCGGCTCGCCGGTGGAGGCCAGGCCAAAGGCCCACAGCGGCCAGATGTGGATGGCATGATGCAGCAGATAGATCGAAAGCGAGTGGCGGCTGATAACCCGGCAGGAGTCGGCCAGCCGGGCAGCGAGACCGGTGGCTGCCACCGCGGAGGCCGTCCCATCGACGAGCCGATGCAGCAGCAGCAGGCTGGCGATCACCACCGCGAGCATGCCGAGCAGGTAGCTCGTCGACGCGGGAAACATCGTCCAGCCACCGATCGTCGGCAGCCCCTGAACGAATCCCTGCAGCAGCAACGATCCGCCCCCCAACAGGCCGGCCACGAGACCGAGCCGAAGCCTTCTCCGGAAGACCGCCGGCTGGTCGTCGGCACCCGAAACCGGCGGCAGGGCCCGGCCGACGATGAAGCCGGCGACCGGGAAGACCAGCCAGGGGAACAGCGGGAAGTAGCCGACGACGAGATACCCCAGCAGCACGTCGGCGAGGGTGAAGTCGTAGTCGAAATACGCCTCCGTCCAATAGGCGGGATAGTCGGCAAGCAGCTGCAACGCGGGACTGAGCAGCGTCATCAGGACGATCAGCACCGGGGGAACCTCCGGCGGCATCCGCCGGACGCAGTTGAGTAGGATCAACGCCGACCCGATGAGGGTCAGGATGTCCCAGTTGAAGGTGTCCTCCGGCAGCCAGATGAAAACATTGAATGCGAGCCCGAGGCCGAACAGGACCAGTCCGCGGCGGATCGTGCCCTTGGCGATGGCCTCGTCGGTCAGGCCTCGCTGCCGCTGGACTGTCAGCCAGGCCCGGTAGCTGACACCCGACAAGAACGTGAACAGCGGCGCCGCCAGCCCCGTTGGC
Source organism: uncultured Chitinophagaceae bacterium (assembly GCA_964541275.1). Lineage (GTDB taxonomy): Bacteria > Planctomycetota > Planctomycetia > Pirellulales > UBA1268 > UBA1268. The sequence goes on from CAZIQV010000026.1 coordinate 6,424, forward strand.
AGCCACCAGCGGTGGAAAGAGCCGACGGTGTCTGTCGGCGGCATGCCGAAGCCCGAGGCGAGGTTCTCGACAAAGTGCACCAGCACCATCATGAAGATCGCGACGGTCCGCAGGATGTCGATCGAAAGCAGCCGCACGGCGTCAGCCTCCGGCGGCAGCAAGCAGATCGACCAACAGCAGCACCATCTCGGCGGCCAGCAGCAGCACGATCACCCAGATGAGGACGTATTCGCGGTGGGCGAGGAGCCGGTCGCTCGTCCGCTGAGCACAGGTTTCGTAGAGCCGGATGATCGCTTCGAGCTGGTCGTCGATGAACTCCTCACGATCGGCGAGCCGGCAGCGATCCCGAAGCCGCTCGCCGAACTGGCCGGCGAGGGTCGGCGGATGCTCTGCCGGCAGATGGATGCGGGGCGAGAGCCGGGAAAGCCGCCCCGCCAGCGACATCGACCGGCGGTAACGGGCCTCGAGCTCGAGCACCCGGCGGCTGTCGGAGGAGCCGGTGAAGCCCGCCGGGAGATCGGTCTCATAATCCTGCCAGGCCGCCGCCACCTCGCGCTCGATTGCAGCCAGTTCCGCCGCGGTGGCTGCAAATTCGCAAACGGCACCGGTAGCCTTCTCGACGCGGCCCGCCGGGGCGGCCACCGCCGCTCGCTGCGGCGTCCAGACGACGAGGCCACCGTAGAGTTCGATCACCACCGGAGCGCTCGCCGGCCCGCTGCCAGCCGCCCAGTCGACCAGCGTTGAGAGCAACTCACCGGGCTGGTCGGCAGGGATGCGCAACAACTCCCCGGCTGCCGGCAGAGCCCCTGTCTCGATCCGGCTGCCGGGCGGCAGGCCATCGGGAACCGCTCCTGGAGCGGCAGCTACCGCCGGCTGCACGTCCATTGCCCCCCGTCCGATTTTCATGCCGCCTCCAGACTGTCGGCCATCATCGTCGCCAGCCAGCCGGCAGCATAGTCGGCTGAGTCGAGGACCCCGTTGAGGGTCGAATCGAAGAGGTAGTCGCCGACGAGCAGCAGCCGGGGGTGGCCGACGGGGTCGGGGCAGTGCCGGGCATCGAGGCTGCGGGCGGAAAAGCCGCCCGGCTGCCCGCTGACCGCCCCGATCCAGCGATGGACCCGTGTCTCGCGGAGCAGTGCCCGGGCATCTGCCGATGCCGGCGGCAGACTCGCCAGCGCCAGGCCAACGAGCTCGTCGTCGGACAAGGCGGCGTGATCGCGGGCCGCGGTGCCGCCGAGCAGCCAGCCGAGCACGCCGTGGGAGGCCTCGACCTCGCGGGAGGTCTCGTCGTAGACGCAGCAGCCGCCGAAGGCTTCGAGCATCGCGTAGGAATCCTTCAGCCACGCCCGCCAGCAGGGCCGCTCGAAGAGCATGGAGATTCGCAGGTAGTGTCCCGGATGGTCGTGGTGGGCGAGGTGACGACCGAGGCCGGCGGCCAGGTCGGGGCAAGCAAAATCGATGCCGGCCAGCGGCTTGATTGGCAGGGCGATGACAACGGCGTCAAACAGCTCCTGCCCCGGTCCGGACGCTGTCTGCCAGTCGACACGGAGGCGTCCGCCCGGGCCGTCAGCGATCCGTTCGACGCGGTGCCGCAGCCGTACCGTCGCGGCCAGCCGGCCGGCCAGCCGGTCGATCAACTGCTCGTTGCCGCCGGCGATGCAATAAAGCCGCATGTAGGCAGGATCGTTCATCACATAGTTGTCGAGTCCGTAGCGGCGGCTCGTCGCTGCCGGCTCGGTCGCCAGATCGCTGTGCATCAGGCTTTCGACGAAGCGGCGGGCGGCCGGCGCAAGCGGCTCCAGCGAGTGGCTGAAGCGGTGCTGCCCGCAGTCGTCGGCCGCGGCTGTCGACTCGTAGAACTCACGGGGTGAAACCGCCGCCTTGGCCCGTCGGTCGAAGCCCACCAAACTGTCGCACGCCGCCGAACCGCAGACAAAGGCGAGGTCATCGAGCGTTTCGATCAGCCGGCCCTGAATCATCGCCGTGCCGCCCCCCATCGGCAGCGTCGGCAGACCGAGTTCGGCGATGAGATCCCGCAGGGGGTCCTCGTCGATGGTCGAATAGTCATAGAACTCGGCGGCACCGATTTCGTAGCGGGCGGGAAGTGACGCGAAGGAACCCGTGCGAATCTTGCCGCCAAGTCGCGTGTCGGCCTCGAGAATCGTCACTCGCGGCGGCACCGGGGCAAGCTGCTCCAGCCGGTAGGCGGTAAGCAGGCCGCCCGGGCCTCCGCCGACGATCCCAATGCTCCATCGCCGCATGCGGTCGGTGCTTTCGCGTGCTGTCGGTTGAAAAAACCTGATGGCCCCGGGCCGCGACTGCAGCCGGCAGCGGCGGAGGTTGCGTCACCCCCCGGTCCATTCCCTGCGCGTGCGACTCGCTGCACGGGCGACAAGCAATTCAACGGGCGGCAGCGACGCGGGTTGCGGCGGCCCTCCCCGGCAGCGCCGCAGCCTGGCTTAGTCGGCCGCCACGGCCAGCCGCAGGGCGGCTTGGCAGGCCGCTTCGTAGGTTGGCAGGTCGAGCCATTCCTGGGTGGTGTGAATGTCGTTCTGCCCGCAGCCCAGGGTCACTGTCGGGATGCCGTTGGCTGCCATCCAGTTGGCGTCGAGTCCGCCGTTGGAGATGTCGAAGCGGGGTCGATGGCCGAGCGTCTCCAGCGCCTGCCGGGCCGCCACGACCGACGGCTCATCTTCGGCGAGCCGAAAGGCCTCGTAGTCGAGCCGGCTGGTCATTGTGACTTTGCCCGTCTTGCCGGAGGCGGACCTGACCTTCCTGACGGCGGCGGTGAAGGCCTTCTCGATTGCCTTCACGATCCGGCCCCGAAAGGCGGGGTCGTGCCCGCGGGCCTCTGCCCGGATGTCGGCCCGCTCGGCGACGACGTTGGTGGCGGCTCCAGCCTGGATCACCCCGACATTGCTCGTCCCCCGCCTGCCCCCTTTCTCGACCAGGCCGTGCCAGCCATCGGCGGTCAACGAGGCGATCGCCACCGCCGCGATCGCGATGGCCGACACGCCCTGTTCCGGGGCGACGCCGGCGTGGCTGGGAATGCCCTCGACGACGATGTCGAGCCGTTCGCCACCGGTGGCGCCGATCGTCAGTTTGTCGACCGCTCCGCCGTCGAAGTTGAAGGCCAGCCGGGGCCTGCCGAGGTCGGCGGCCCGAACCGTGCGGGCGCCCCAGAGGCCGACCTCTTCCTGGATCGCAAACAGCAGCGTCAGCGGCGGATGGTCGAGTTTCTGCCGCAGGATTTCGAGGGCCGCAGTGAGCACCACCCCGCAGCCGGCCCGGTCGTCGGCCCCGAGGCCGGTCGCCGGGTTGCCGCTGACGACGCGATCGCCCTTGAGCAGCGGCGTGGTGCCTTCGCAGACCGGAACGGTGTCCATGTGGGCCATCAGCAGCCGCCGAGGACCGCGGACGGTGCCCGGGAGTTTTACGATCAGATTCCCGCAGCTGCCCTTCAGCGGCGTGCGGCTGTTCGCTTTGTCAAAGCGAATCGTCTCGGCCGGGCAGCCGGCGGCAAGCAGTTTCTGGCGGATCGCGGCGGCGATTGCATCTTCCCGGCCGGAGATCCCGGGAATGGCCAGCAGGTCGAGCACCGTCTGGCGGGCGGCTTTGAGGTCAAGGGTCGGCTGGTCCGACTTGCCGACTGGTGCCGCCTTCGACGAGAGTGCGGGGGAAGCCCGTCGGCGGCCGGCGCCGGTGCGGGAGGCTTTTTTCGGGACGGTTGCGGAGCGGGCCATGAAGGTGTTTCTCGCAGGGATCATGCAGGGATCGCACGTGGCGGCGTTGGTGCACGATCAGTCGTATCGAACGTCGCTCGGGCAGATCGTGCAGCAGCACTGGCCGACGGCCGAAGTCTATGACCCGTTCGCAAACCATGCCACGTCGGTCGGCTACGACCGCCGCCGGGCCCGGGAGGTCTTCCTCGGGCATCTTGAGATGTGCCGGCAGTTCGACCTGCTGGTTGCTTACGTGCCCGAGGCCTCGATGGGGACGGCGATCGAGATGTGGGAAGCCCATCAGCACGCCCGGGTCGTGGTGTCGATCACGCCGCTGGCTCACAACTGGGTGGTGCAGATCACCAGTCAGGCCGTCTACCCCGACGTCGACGCGTTCACCTACGCCCTCCAGGCAGGTGAGATCGATCGGCTGCTCAGCTGACCGGCGGCAGCCTCGGCGCGGGTCAGATCGGCAGTTGGCGAATCGCGGCAAGCGCGGCGGCGGCGTAGCCGGCGGCAGCCCAGTCGTCGGCCATGATGCCGAGTCCGTCCGGCAGCCGCTCAAGCTGCCGGCAGGGGGGCGGCTTGACGATGTCAAAGAGCCGAAATAGGCCGAAGGCGAGCACCAAGATCGGCCAGCTGCGGGCTTCCGGCGGCACCACCAGCAGCACCAGCGGCAGGGCTGCTGCCTCGTCGAAGACCACCGCTCCGGGATCTTTCAGGCCTCCAAGCTGTCGTGCGGCCATGCCGCACAGCCCAATGCCCGCCATGTTGACCAGCAGCCAGAGCCCCAGCTCAAGCGGCCGGGCGAGGCCGGCGGCCGAGATTCCGGCAGCCGCCGCCAGGCCGACGAGCGATCCCCAGGTGCCGGGGGCCGGCCGCAGCCGGCCAACCCAGCCGCAGCTGGCAAGCACAACGGCCGGCTGCCGCCAGGCGGTGACTGGAGGAGTGGGTGGCGGTGTCGGCACGGCCGGTTCCTGTCGATGGGCTAATAACCCGGTATCATACGGAAACAGGACCCGCCGGAACCGACTGTGGAAAACGTCCGCCGCCGCAGCATGCGGCGATCGGCACCGCCGCAAGCCCCCGGCGGGTTCGGCTGTTGCCCGATGGGAAAGAGGCCTTGGACGGCTCTTTCCAATGAGCCCTTGTTCACGAGATTGTGCGTTCTTCACCGCCTGTAGGTTGTCCCGTGTCTGCCTCAACGCCCGGTTCCGAGCCTGGTCGCCCACCGGCTTCCGAGATCGGTACGCTCGAACTGGTTGAATACCCGCACCCGGCGCTTTTCCGGAAGGCCCGGCCGCTGCTGCGGATCGACGACGGTGTCCGCGCGGCGATCGAGCAGATGTTCGACATCATGTACGAGGCCCGGGGCGTCGGCCTGGCGGCCAACCAGGTCGCCCTGCCGTATCGGATGTTTGTGGTCAATGTCGCGGGCGACCCGAATGCCGGCGAGGAACTGGTTTTTCTCAACCCCACCCTCAGCCGGCCCCGGGGCACCGCCATCCAGGAAGAGGGCTGTCTCAGCCTGCCGGGCCTGCGGGCCGATGTCCGTCGGCCCGAGCGCGTCGTTGTCGAGGCCTTTACGATCGACGGAGAGCCCGTCAAGTTTGACCTCGACGGGTTTCTCGCCCGCGTCGTGCAGCACGAGTTCGACCATCTCGAGGGGCGGCTGTTCACCGACCGCCTGCCGGAGGCGGCCACCCTGGAGGTCAAGCGGGACCTCGAACTGCTTGCCGACCTCTTCCGCGGCAAGCAGTCCCGCGGCGAATTGCCGCCGGAGGCAGCGATGCTCGAGCGGCTCGACCGGCTCGAAGCCGACCGATGCCGCCCATGACCGAGCCGGCAGCGACGGCCGGCCTGACGGTGGTGGTGATGGGAACCGGCCCTTTCGTCCTGCCGACCTTCGCCGCCCTTGTCGACTCGCCTCACCGGGTCGTTGCTGTGGTCACCCGTCCTGAGCGGGCCGCCCGAGGCCGGCGGCCTCCGCCGAACCCGATGCGATTGGCGGCGGAGCGGGCCGGGCTGCCAGTGCTCGACCCGGCCGACGTCAACGCCGCCGAGGCGCGGCAGGACCTTGCGTCGCTGCAGCCCGATCTGTTTGTCGTCTGCGACTTCGGCCAGATTCTCTCGGCCGAAACCCTCGCGATTCCACCGCTTGGCGGCGTCAACCTGCACGGCTCGCTGCTGCCGCGGCATCGCGGGGCTGCCCCGGTGCAATGGGCGATTCTCTGCGGCGATGAGACGACCGGCGTCAGCACGATTCATATGACGCCGGCCCTCGACGCCGGCAACGTGATCACCTCGCGACAGACGGCAATCGGCTCCCGGGAGACTGCCGCCGAACTCGAGCCGCGGCTGGCCGAACTCGGCGGCCCGGCAGTGCTCGAGGCAGTCGGCATCCTCGAGGCGGCCCGCCGCGCGACGCCGCCGGGCAGGCCGGTGCCCTGCGGGCTCGCC
>CAZIQV010000027.1:0-12464 GCA_964541275.1 uncultured Chitinophagaceae bacterium
TATTTCAACTGGGAGCAGATGGAGTTTTACGGCCAGCTCAACATGCTCAAGGCCGGCATCGTCTTCGCCGACAAGCTCTCGACAGTCAGTCCGACCTACGCCCGCGAGATCCAGTCTGCTCCCGGCGGCAACGGGCTTGAGGGGGTTCTTGCCGGCCGGGCCTCCGATCTCGTCGGCATCGTCAACGGGATCGACAGCGACGTTTGGAACCCCCGGACCGATCGGCACATTCCCCGCCACTACGGCGAGGACGACGTCGACGACGGCAAGTACACCGCGCGGGTGGCCCTGGCCGCGAGGCTCGGTCATGCCGCGCCCGACCCGCGACCGCTTGTTAGCTTTGTCGGCCGACTGGCCGAGCAAAAGGGGGTGGGGCTGATGCTCGACCTCATCAATCGGCTGGCCGGCTCGGGCCTGGTTCACTTTGTGATGCTCGGAGCCGGCGATCCGGCGACCGAGCAGGCCCTCCGGACAGTCGCTGCCTCGTACCCCGACACTGTCGATCTGGTGATCGGCTTTGACGAGTCGCTGGCCCATCTGATTCAGGCTGCCTCCGACATCCTGCTCATGCCAAGTCAGTACGAGCCCTGCGGGCTGGCCCAACTCTATGCCTTTCGCTACGGCACCATTCCGGTGGTGCGGGCGACCGGGGGCCTGGTTGATACGGTGGTCGACACCACCGACGACAGCTTGGCCGACGGCACCGCCAGCGGGTTTGTCTTCGGGCCGTTTTCGTCGGCTGCCCTCGAAGAGGCAGTCCGGCGGGCGATTGCGTTGCGGGGCGAGCCCGAACGCTGGCAACGGCTCGTCCGGCGGGTGATGGGGCAGGACTGGTCGTGGGAGGCGAGCGGCCGGCGATACCTTGAGCTTTACCAGCAGACGCGGGCGGCGCCGCCCGTCGCGGTGGCCGACGTCGACTGACGCGTCCCGAGAAAGCGGCTGGCTGGCGGGGAAACTGGGCAAGCCGGTGGCCCTGGAAAAGCCGCAGAGCCGGTACCAGCGGCTGGTTTTGAGCCAATCATCCCGGCCGTTGCCGACCGATGTTCCCGTCATGAACATGCTGAACTTTCAGACGATAACCCTGTTCGCCGTGCTGACCTGCCTGCAGGCCGCCACGGTCGAAACGGTGACAGCGGGCGAGTGCCGGGCCTGCCGAGGACCGTTCGGCGGCAAGACTATGCCCCGGGAAGATACCGGCTGCGGTCCGCGATATTGGGGCGCTTTCTGGGATGAACCCAACTGCCCCGATCCCTGCGACTGCCGCAACCAGTGGCGGGGCGGCCCGTTCCAATCTCCCTCGCTGGACCTGCTCGCGCCGTGGCAGTTGCCGCCCGGCCGGGGGTTTTGGTCGCCGCAGCAGTGCGGGTATGCCACCGAAGGGCATTGTCACACCTGCGGCCAAAGCTGGTGGCCACACTGGGTGAAGCAGGGCTGGTTCGCCGACTGAGTCGCGGAAGGTCCCTCAGCCTCGAGCATCACAGGCAAGCGATGCGGCGAAGGTGATCAGGTCGTCCCGTTCGACGCAGGCTGCCCGCAGCCGCTCGCCGGCCGCGCCGGCATAGGCCAGTTCGACCAGCGGCGGCAGCGTGGCCGACAGGGCAGTGGGCTGGGTCGGACCTCGCTCGGGGGGCCGCGACAGCACCGCCTCAACCGCCTCGCCGGGCCGGCCGAGGCGGGCCAGCAGCACGGCCAGCGTGTCCCAAGCGGCCGGGGCGTCGTACTGATCGGCGGCGCCGGCGGCCTCGCGGAAGTAGGCCACCGCAGCCTCGACATCCTCGCCTTGTTGGGCGGCGAAAAACAGCCGGGACGCGGTGCCAAAATCGGTGAAGGGCGGATCGCCCGGATAGCGGAAGTCCTCGGGCAGCCGGCAGGCGTAGGCCGCCAGCGGCAGCGCCTGCTTGAGGACTGCCGGCTCGGTGCAGACCCGGGCAAACCGCAGCACCGCCTGCAGGTGGGAAGCGTCACAGTGAATGCTGGCATCGTCCACCAGTCCGCCGGCTGCCGCCAGCAGCCCTGCCACGCTGGCGTCGGCGCCGGCGTTCGCGGCGATGGTCTCCGGCGGCACCAGCCCCCGCTCCTCGAGATCGCGGGCGAGACTGGCGGCAAGTTCCCCGTGCAGGTGCTCGACCAGCAGGGCGGCGACCGGGGCCTGCCGATCAGGCGGCAGGGCGGCGACCGACTGTTCATAGGCGGTGATCGCGTTGCAGGTTCCCTGCACGCGGAGCATGACGCGAATGCCGAGCGCCGGGTCGAGTCCCTCCCAGAGCGCGAGCTGGACAATTTCCTGAAGCGGTTGATAGCCGCTCTCATCAGCCTCACCGTCGTCGGCGAGCAGGCGGTCTGCGAGCAGCCCGAGGCGTTGGACCACCTCGTGCTGATCGACCGAGGCCCGCAGATACATCCAGCCGCCGGCCACCTCGCCGTCGTCAAAGAGCCCCCAGCCGACCTCGCGACAGGCGTCGATCGTGGCCGTGTCAAGTTGGCCCCGGAGATCGGCAGCGGCAGCGGCGAGCGGGCCGACGAGCGGCAGGCCGAGGCGGGACCGGGCCCGGAGCAGCCGGACGTCGAACAGCCCGTGCCAGCGACGGTACTGCCGCAGGGTCTCCTCCAGCTGGCCCAGCATGGCGTCGGTACCGCCAGCCTGTTGGGTGGCGGTGAGGTCGGCAGCCAGGCCGGCCGTGTCGAGCGGGTTGTCAGTCATCGATCCGTTCACAGGTTGGGAAAAACCCTGAGTTTACCCGACAGGCTGCCGCTGCCGCAGCGATTCATAGGCAAGCACGGCAGCGGCTGCCGACACGTTGAGGCTGTCGGCGACGCCGAGCATCGGCAGGACGATGGTCGTGACCGCCAGCCGGCCGGCGGCTGCGGCCTCCTGCCAGGCTGTCGAGATGCCGCGGGCCTCGCTGCCGAGGAGCATCAGGCTCTCGTTGCCAAGGTCGGCGCGATGCCAGGGGCAGTCGCCATCCGGCGTGGCGGCGGTGACGAGGCGGCGGTGCTGCTGGCACCAGGTAATCGTCTCTGCCGTTGTGGCCACAGCCAGGGGAAGGTGGAAGACGGTGCCGAGGCTGGCCCGGATCACTGCCGGATGGGCCGGGTCGGTGCCGCTGCCGCAGACGATGACCCCGCCGACGCCGGCAGCATCGGCCGACCGCAGGATTGCCCCGAGGTTTCCCGGCTTTTCCACACCCTCAATCACGAACAGCGGCCGCCCGGCGGGCGGTTGAAACCGCTCCAGCGGGACACCCCGAAATCGCACCACCGCCACCAGCCCTTCATCGCGATCGCCGAAGGCGATGCGGCGGAACGGCCGGTCGGCCAGCGGCGTCGGCAGCATCCCGCGGGCGGCGAGTTCGGCCAAGACTGCATTCGGCCGAGCGGCCGTTGATTCGCCGTGCTGGCCGCCGGTTTCGGCGTTGACGAACACTTCACGAACCTCGACCCCGGCAGTAACGCAGCGGCTGAGTTCCCGCACCCCGTCAACCAGCGTCAGTCCGGTCTCGCGGCGGACTGACGCGTCGCGGAGCCGGGCGGCGGCGCGGACGCGGGGGTTGGCCGGGCTCGTGATCGCGGCGGTCGCCTGAACACGCTGCGGGTTGGGGGGCGGTTCATTCATGGAGCGACGCCTGTCTGTGGCAGTCCTCCCGCGCGGGCGAATCCACCCAGGGGGAGCGGCCGGCCGGTCAGGTCGGGGCAGGTGAGTTCACCGCTGGCGATCGCAGCCTCGGCCAGCGACGTCGGGGCGAGGGCGGCTGACAGGGTTGCCCGCAGCCGCTCGGTCGGCCAGCTGGGAGAGTGGGCCGAAAGGAGCACCGGGCCGCAGGCATCAGCCGCGAGTAACTCTCCACATTGAACCAGCAGAGCCTCCAGGTGTCGATCGATCGAAAATGCCTCGCCCTTCGGCCCATGCCCCCAGGACGGCGGATCGAGCACGACGCCGTCGTAGCGATTGCCGCGGCGGAGTTCTCGATCGACGAACCGGCGGGCATCTTCGCAGACCCAGCGGATCGGACTCGCCGCGAGGCCCGACGCGGCGGCATTCTCGCGGGCCAGTTGCAGGGACTGCCGCGAACTGTCGACGTGCACAACCTCGGATCCGGCTGCTGCAAGGGCCAGGGTGGCCGCAGCAGAGTGGGCGAAGAGCGACAGTACGCGGGAGCCCGCCGCTGCGGCTGCACCGAGCCACCGCCACTGGGGAAGTTGTTCAAGAAATAGGCCGATCTGGCCCGAGGGTGCAGGCCTGACCGCGAGCCGCAACATGCCGCAGCACAACTGCAGGTCGACCGTCCAGGGCTCGGGTACGGCGTGGCGGATTTTCCAGGCGCCCCGACCGGAGGACGATCCCTGGAAGACGACCGTCGCCGCCGGCCAGAGGTCGGGCTGCCGCTGGACGGCCCGGGTGGCGGGCAGCGGGCGGTCGACCAGCACGCCGCCGAGGTGTTCAAGCCGTCGGCCGTGGCCGGTCCGATCGAGTCCAAAATCGACCAACGCGGGGTCGGGAAACTTTCTGGGGGCGAAGACGTTCATACCCATAAGCAGACGGTGCAGAGCGTCTGCCGCCGCACGACGCGGCGACCGGCAGTCCCGAAGTGCCAGTGTGTTCGGGATTCGCTCAGGTGGAAACTGGCAGATTTCCGATTTTCTGCAGACAGCCAGGGAAGCATGTGAACACGGCTGGGGGCTGTTGTCAGACGGTTCTGGCTGAGGTGCTTTAATATTTCGATCGACCGCTTCGTTCGCAGCCGGGCGATCCTCCTCCGACACCCTCGAAAGACTCAGCGGACGCTCCTCCCGCCGACGGGCTGGACTGGTTGCCGACGGTGAGTTGTTCCCCGACGCCATGAGCACGTAAAGGAGTCTACCGATGAAACGCAGGTTTGTTCTGACCGCCGTGGTCCTTTCCGCAATCGGCCTGTTGGCGATGATGCCAGCGTGGCGACTCAATGCCGATGAACCCCGACCGGCCCGGCAGGGCGAACGCCCCGACGGCTTCCGGGGCCGCGGCCGGCCTGGCCTCGAACGAGCGGACGGATTGGCGATGCGCGACGAGGTGCTGCGGCGATTCGATGAGATGCTCGACCGCCTCGCCCGGATCGAGCGGAGGCTTGACGCCCGGCCGCCACAGGGCGGTGACCGGCCCGGTCCGCGGCCACCGCAACCCGAGTGGCTCGGCGGCGGCGAGGAGGGGCTTCGTCCCCGCCCCGGAATGCCGCGGGGTCCGCGGCGGGAGGGTGGCCGGTTCGGCGGCCCGCAAGGGGCCTTCGATCTGCCTGAAGAAGTCCGCGAACGAATCGAGGAACGGATGCAACAGGGCCGCGAGCGGATGGAAGAATTTCGCGACCGGATGGCCGCTGCCCGAGAAAAATTCCTTGAAATGCAGGAGCGGATCGAACGGCTTGAGGCTGAAGTCGAACGGCTGAAAAACGGTGACAACGCCGACGGCGAGGGCTGAACCGGTCGCGAGGCGGAACGCAGCCCGGCGGCGGAGAAAAGCCGTCTCCGGGGCCCGAAAAGCCGATCGCTGGGCCTGAAAAGCCGCTGACCGTCGCAGCCCGCCCCGCGCGGCCGGCTGCGGCGGTCTGGTTTGCAGCCGGATCTCGCGGTGGCAGCATTTGACAAACTGGTCGGCAGGGTCTTAATTGACTGACAGCGGCGTTTTCAAAAAACCTGCTGTGCTTCCCGCCGATCGACCTTCCCTGGTCCGCGTTTGTGCTGCCGGCTCGGTGCCGCAGCCGACGGCGACGCGGGTGTTTCCCCAAAGGAGTTTCCGATGGGATACGCCAGAGCGTTGGCCGCGGTCGTGTCGGTGGTTGTCGCTGCGGGATTTGGCCGGAGTTGCCTCGGCGATGGCAGCCCGGTCGATTTCAACCGCGACATCCGGCCGCTGCTCTCCGATCGCTGTTTTGCCTGCCACGGGCCCGACGTCGAAGATCGGCAAGCGGGCCTGCGGCTCGACGATGTCGCTGTTGCGACCGCCGAACTGGAAAGCGGCTTTACCGCGATCGTGCCGGGGCAGGCGGCGGCGAGTGAACTGCTCGCCCGCGTCACCAGCGCCGACCCCGACGTAGTAATGCCGCCTCCCGAGGTCGGCAAGCCAATCACCGCTGCCGAAGCCGAACTGTTGGCCCGTTGGATCGCCGCCGGGGCGGAGTATCGCGACCACTGGGCGTTTGAGCGGGTCGAGCGGCCGGCGGTGCCTGCAGTGGCCGACGCCGACTGGCCGGTGACGCCGATCGACCAATTCATCCGCGCGCGGCTCGACCGCGAGGGACTCACGCCGAATCGGGAGGCCGACCGGGCGACGCTCGCCCGCCGGCTGGCCCTCGACCTGACCGGCTTGCCGCCGAAGCCGGCCGCGGTGGCGGAATTTTTGGCCGACTCCACCGCCGGGGCCTACGGGCGATATGTCGACAAGCTGCTGGCGAGTCCGCACTACGGTGAGCGGATGGCGATCGAGTGGCTCGATGCAGCCCGCTATGCCGACAGCCACGGCTACCAGACCGATTCGAGCCGGTCCAACTGGCCCTGGCGCGACTGGGTGATCGCCGCCTTCAACCGCAACCTGCCCTTTGATCAATTCACGATCGAACAACTCGCCGGCGACATGTTGCCCGAGCCGACCCGCGAACAGATCGTCGCCACCGGCTTCAACCGCAATCACCGCATCAACGGCGAAGGCGGCATCATCGCCGAGGAGTGGCGGGTTGAGACGGTGATCGATCGAGTGGAGACGACCGGCCAGACCTGGCTCGGCCTGACGGTTGGCTGCGCCCGCTGCCACGACCACAAGTACGACCCGCTGTCGCAGCGGGAGTTTTATTCCCTGTTTGCGCTGTTTAACAATGTGCCTGAGAGCGGCACCATCATGGGCCGATCGAATCGCAGTGGCGGCAACTCCGACCCGATCCTGCGACTGCCCGACCGGGCCCAACAAGCGGAACTCGCCAAGCTTGAGCAGGTTGTCGCCGACGCCAAGGCGGCTGTTGCCGCCGAACTCCGGAACCTGCCGGAATTGGTCGAAGCCTGGGTTGCGGAGGTGCGGGCCTCGCTCGACCGGCGGGACGCAGCCTGGCAGGTGTTTGAGCCGTTGGAATTGGCCAGTGCCGGCGGCGCCGGTTTTCGCCGGCATGAGGACGGCTCGTGGCTCGTCGAGGGAACCAGCCCGCCGCAGGACAGTTACACGCTTGAGTCGCTGATCGCCCCGGGCATCTTCGGCGGCCTCCGGCTGGAGTTGTTGCCGGTCGAGGGGCTTGCCGGTGCCGGCTTCGGCCGGGGCGGCAACGGCAACGTGGTCGTGACGAGGATCGAGGCCGAGATCGACCCGCCCGGCGACGGCAAGGCGATTCCGGTTGTCTTCAAGCGGGCGGAGGCAAGCTATGAGCAGCGCGGTTGGGAGGCGGCGAAGGTTCTCTCGGGGAAAAAGGGTGATGGCTGGGCGATCGACGGCCACCTCGTCGGCAAGGATCAGCCGCGGCAACTCGCGGTTTTTCCCGACCAGCCGGTGACCGTGCCGGAGAACTCCCGCCTCGTGGTCACGATTCGGCAGGAATCACAGTTCAGCGGCCATACGATTGCCCGGTTTCGGGTCGCCTCGGCGGCAGCCGAGCCGAGCCTGTTGGGCGTGCAGGGAGTCCGGCTTCCCCCGCCGGTGCGGCAGGCTCTCGAGGCTGCAGCCGAGCAGCGAACGCCGGAGCAGCAAAAGCAGCTTGAGGACTTCTACCGTTCTCAGGTTGACGGCCCGATCAAACGGGCAGAGGCGGCCCGCGTCGCCGCCGAGAAGAGTCTTGAGTCGTTCCGCAACAGACTGCCCAGTGCCATGGTGATGCAGGAGGGCAAGTCCCGCGACGCCTTTGTGCTGATCCGGGGCGAGTACGACAAGCGGGGCGACAAGGTCGAGCCAGGGCTGCCGGCGTTCCTCCCGTCACTGCCGGCCGGGGCGTCGGCGGACCGGCTGTCACTGGCCCGCTGGATCGTCTCCCGCAACAACCCGCTGACCGCGCGGGTCTGGGTCAACCGGATCTGGGAGCGATTTTTCGGCGTCGGCCTGGTCAAGACCAGCGAAAACCTCGGGAGTCAGGCTTCATTCCCCAGTCATCCCCAGCTGCTCGACTGGCTGGCAGCCGAGTTCATGGAAACTGGCTGGGACATCAAGCGATTCATCAAACTCTTGGTGACCAGCCGGGTCTACCGGCAGGCTGCGACGGTCAGCCCCGAGGCCCTGGCTAAGGACCCCGAAAACCGGCTGCTGGCCCGAGCCCCGCGGATTCGGCTGCCGGCGGAAGTGGTCCGCGACGCGGCACTGGCCGCCTCCGGGCTGCTGGTGCCGACGATCGGTGGTCCGAGCGTCAGACCCTGGATGCCAGAGGGTGTCTGGGATGAGACCAGCAAGTACGGCAATTTGCGGGGCTACAAGCCGGCGACAAATGAAGACCGCTACCGCCGCAGCATGTACACGATTTGGAAGCGGACCGCCGGCCCGCCGACGATGCTGCTGTTCGACGCCCCCAATCGCGAAACCTGCACCGTGAAGCGATCGCGGACCAATACGCCCCTGCAAGCCCTCGCCCTGCTCAACGAGACGACCTTTATCGAGGCGGCCCACGGGCTGGCCGGGCGGATGCTTGCCGAGGGAGGCGACCAGCCGGCTGAGCGGATCGCCCACGGCTTTCGCCTGGTGCTGGGCCGCCCGCCGACGCCGGTCGAGCAACAGACCCTCGTTGCGGGTCTGGCCAGTGATCTGGAAGCTTTCTCCGCCGACCCCGAGGCAGCCGAGCAGCTGGCAGCCGTGGGCATCGTGCCGCGGCCCGAAGGCGTGCCGCTGTCGGAGTATGCCGCCTTCACCCTCGCGGCCAACGTCTTGTTGAACCTCGATGAATTCATCATGCGGGAGTAGGCCATGAAGCCGCAGCAGCAATTGCCAATTCAGGATCAGCTCAATCGCCGGGTCTTCCTTGGCGGAGCCGGGGGCGGCCTTGGCTTTGCGGCACTGGCCTCACTGATGCAGCCGGCTGCCGCGCGGGCGGCCACGGCTGCGACTGCCCCGGCGTTTCCAAGTTTTCCACCGCAGGCCAAGCGGATCATCTATCTGTTTCAGTCGGGGGCCCCCTCGCAGATGGATCTGTTTGATCCGAAGCCCCAGATGGAAAAGCGCCGCGGCGAAGATCTGCCCGAGTCGATTCGTCAGGGGCAGCGGCTGACGACGATGACCAGCGGCCAGAAGAGCTTTCCGGTTGCTCCCTCGATGTTTTCCTTCGCCCAGCATGGCGACAGCGGCATGTGGTTCAGCGACCTGATCCCCAACATCGCCCGCCACGCTGACCGCTGGTGCATGGTCCGCTCGATGTACACCGAGCAGATCAACCACGACCCGGCGATCACCTTCTTTCAAACCGGCCACCAACTGGCCGGCCGGCCGAGCATCGGGGCCTGGCTGAGCTATGGCCTTGGCAGCGACAACGCCGACCTGCCCGCCTACATCGTGCTGACGAGTTTTGGTTCTGGACGGCCCAACGACCAGCCGCTGTATGATCGGCTCTGGGGGGCGGGCTTCCTGCCGAATGAGCATCAGGGCGTGCGGTTTCGCAACACCGGCGACCCGGTGCTCTATCTCGCCGATCCGCCGGGAATTGACCGGGCTCTGCGGCGGGCGACCCTCGACCGGATTGCGGCGATCAATGCCAGCCGGGGGGCAGCCATTGGTGATCCCGACATTGCCGCCCGGACGGCCCAGTACGAAATGGCCTTCCGGATGCAGGCGAGCGTGCCGGAGATCATCGATTTTTCCGACGAGCCCAAGCATGTGCTGGAGGCCTACGGGCCGGACGTGCACCGTCACGGCAGCTATGCCTTTAACTGCCTGCTGGCTCGGCGGCTCTCGGAGCGGGGCGTGCGGTTTGTGCAGTGCTTTCACATGGGGTGGGACCATCATGGCGGCTTGCCCAATGCCATCAAGGGCCAGGTCAAGGACACCGACCAGGCGACCGGGGCGCTGCTTGATGACCTGCAGCAGCGGGGGCTGCTTGATGAGACGCTGATTGTCTGGGGGGGCGAGTTTGGCCGGACGATCTACTCCCAGGGAAGGCTGACCGAGACCAACTACGGCCGCGACCACCACCCCCGGTGCTTCACCACGCTGCTGGCGGGAGCCGGCGTGCAGGGCGGCCTGACCTGGGGGGCGACCGACGACTATTGCTACAACATCGTGACGCCGGAGCAAAAGGTGCATGTGCATGATCTCAATGCCACGATCCTGCACCTGATGGGCATCGACCACCTGCGGCTCACCTATCCCTACCAGGGCCGCGATTTCAGGCTGACCGACGTGCACGGAGAAGTGGTCCACGGGATTCTGAGTTGATTGCCGTGGAAAGTGAAGGATCGCCTGGCCACAAGATCTCAATGGATCACCACGAAGGCACGAAGGGCACGAAGGTGTCAACGAGTTGTTCGAGATGTTCCTCGGGAAGACTAAACTCCAGGAAGCCCGAGGCGCGAGCCGAGGGAATGCGGTTTGTGGATCCCCAAACGTGATTTCCCTCAGCTTGCGCTTCGGGCTTCAAAGCATGGGAGCGAAGGCGGAACAATCAAACGGCGGAAGCCGGGGGACAGGTGGTGCGAGTTGGTGCCGCGGCGGAACGTCCGCCTTTTCCGGTCGCTTCCGCTCCCGGCTTCCAGACGAGGTACGGTGAGCGGTGCTTACTTCGCTCGCCGGCGGCGTTTCTTCGGCTTGACGGGCTCGGCCGGTGGTTCGTCTTGCGGCGATGCCTCATCGTGAGGTTGCTGGGAGACGATGATGACGTTGTCGCCGAGATCCATCGCTTCGGGCTCTTCGACCGGGCGGCCCGACTCGTCGAGCTTGACATCAGCTTCAGAAGTCTTTTTCTTGGCGATCAGCAGCAGTTCCTCGTAGATCTTGTCGCGGTTGCCGCTGTTGATGGTCGCAACCGCTGTGGCGACCTCGCCGAGGTATCGCAGAAAGATGGTCCGCCGCTGGCCTTCCTGGGCCACCTTGAGCCGTCGCCTGAGGTACATGCCCAGCTTGCGGCCGACGGCCTGAAGGGCGAGCCGAATTTCTTTTTGAATCTCGGGGTACGAGGCGATCGCCTCCTTCGACTCGCTGGTGAACGGCACCCAGACGCTCGCCATGTGCACCATCACCGTCACCGGACCGCTCGGCAGGCTGCCGCGGGACTGCGACAGCCCGTAGGAACGCCAGTTGGTCGACAGGATCGTCTGCGTGATCGCGCAGGCGGCATGCTGAAACTGCAGCGGCACCCGGTTGGCAAACCGGAGCACGTTCATGCTCTGCCCCTCGTCGAGGTTCACGTGCTTCATCGCCTCGTGCAGGGCCTTGAGCGCCGGCTTCTTCAGCTTCGCCGGTGACTGCCGGGGAGCCAGCTTGGCCTCGGTGAGAATCTTGTCGGCCGCCTCGGTGCCGACGCCGCCGAAGGTGGTGGCCAGAAACTGCCGCAGGCTGCGGGCATCACTCTCGCCGGCGAGTTCGGTCAGGGCCTCCAGCGACACCTTGCGGGCCGCTGCCGCCCCGCCGTAGGCCAGGGCCGCCTCAATCACAAACGGATTGCCTCGATAGACCCCGGGCGGCCGGGTGGCCGCGGTGAAGAACTCCCCCGGCACCACCTGATGCAGCCCGGCCAGCAGCCGCTGCTCGCCGATTGGCACGACGCAGTCGGTGGCCGGCGGCGGGATGCGGGTGGTCTGAATGGCATCGTAAAGGGCGTCAGCCTCGCCGCGGCCCAGTTTGCCGGAACCGATGCGGGTTGAGAGCTTCGCGGCATCACAGAGCTTGCGAGCGGTCGTCGGCGAGACCCGCGAGAACGACTGGTTGAGGAACTGCGCGAGTGTCAGCTTGGGATGCTCCTGCAGCATCGTCACCAGCCGGCCGAGTTCCACGCCGTACGGGTGCGGCTTGATCTCCTTGGGTTCTGGCGGCAGTTCATGGTTGGCTCGTTCCAACAGCCGCTCACTGCCGTCGGGGCCCTGGAAGTGAATCCGGGCATGCGGATTGGCGATCGCCGTCTGCTCGAGGTATTCCTCAACGCTGCCGCGGCCTCGATGGAACTTCGCCTCCATCTCGATGGTCACGCGGGTGCCATGGTCGATCGGCTGCTCAAGATCGTTGGCGGCCACCCAGACGATGCCCCGCTTCCGCATCATCTCTTCACCCGCCTTGCCGGCCGGCACGTCGACGCCTGCCCCCTTGCCGTTCAGGATCTCGGGCTGGTTGGTCTTGGTGTCGATCCGTAGTTCGTAATAGTGAGCAGGATCCTTGCGGGAGGTCTTCGAGATGATCTTCACCGGCTTGCCGGTGGTCAGCACGCCGTACATGCCGGCGGCCGAGATGCCGATGCCCTGCTGGCCGCGGCTCATCCGCAGCCGGTGGAACTTCGAGCCGTAGAGCAGCTTGCCGAAGATCAGCGGAATCTGCTTGCGGACGATGCCCGGCCCGT
>CAZIQV010000028.1:0-12338 GCA_964541275.1 uncultured Chitinophagaceae bacterium
TCTGATTCGGGCGTCATCGAGTACTACCAGAGCATGGTCGTGCTCGGTGACCCGGTCGGCCTGAACCTCGAATTCGTCGCCGGTCCGGCAGCGCCGCCGGTGGCACCAGCCGATCCCGAGGCGACCGATCCAGCTGTGCCCGATCCAGGGGTCGGCGACCCGCTGCCGACCGATCCGGCGCCAACCGACCCTGGGATCGACCAGCCGTCCGACCCGGTCGCTCCGGGCGATCCCGCGGCGTTGCCGATTGCCAGTTCCGACAAGGTGCTGGCGGCCTATTTCCCCGAGTGGGGAATCTATGGCCGCGACTACCAGTTGGCCGACGTGCCGGCGGACGAGCTGACCCATCTGATCTACGCCTTTGCCGACCTCAACGCAGCCGGAGAGATGACGCTTTTCGACTCGTATGCCGCCACCGAAAAACGGTTCAGCGCCGAGGAGAGCGTCACCGGCGAGGCCGACCTCTGGTACTACCCGCCGGAAGATCCCCGGAGCGAGCAGACAATCTGGGGCAATTTCAACCAGTTAAAGCTTCTGAAGGAGCAGTATCCGCACCTGACCGTCAGCATTGCTGTCGGTGGTTGGACGCTCTCCGACCATTTCAGCACGGTCACCGCGACCGAGGCCGGCCGCGATACCTTCTCGGATTCGATCGTCGAATTCCTGACGACCTACCAGGTCTTCGACGGGATCGACTTCGACTGGGAATATCCGGGCGGCGGCGGTGAGGCGGGGAACTCGGTCAGCCCCGATGACGGGGCCAACTATGCCCTGCTGCTGGCCGACGTCCGGGCCAAGCTCGACACCCTGGGCAGCGAGTTCGGCAAGAGCTATGAGATTTCGGTCGCCTCGCCGGCGGGTCTCGACAAGATCGCCAACTTCAACCTCGCCGGCCTCGCTCCGTCGGTCGATTTCTTCAATGTGATGACCTATGACTTCCACGGCACCTGGGAAGACACCACCGGCCATCAGGCCGCCTTCACCGGCGACCCGAATGGCTACGACATCGAAACGGCGATCGACGCCTATCTCACCGCCGGGGTCGCACCCGAGCAGATCGTCCTGGGCGCGCCGCTGTACACGCGGGCCTGGAGCGGCGTTGCCGACGGTGGCGACGGCGGCTACGACGAGGCCGCCAGCGGGGCTGCGCCGGGCACCTTCGAGGCCGGTAATTACGATTACAAAGATCTGCTTAGCCAGGTCAATGCCGGTGCCGGCTGGGAGCTCTACTGGGACGATAACGCCCAGGCCAGCTATCTCTACAACGCCGATCTCGACATCTTCAGCTCGTTCGAGACCACCACCTCGATCGCGCTGAAGGCCGAGTGGGCCGACGCCATGGGGCTTGGCGGCATGATGTTCTGGGATCTTTCCAACGACGCCACGGATTCGCCTGACAGCCTGATTTCGGCTGCCTTCCGGTCGCTGGTGTTGGCGGAGGACGTCGCCACGATTGAGGCCGACTCAAGCCTGCCTGATCCGATCGTGATCGGTGGCGACGGCGAAATCGGCCCGCTGCCGCTGTAGCTGGCACGGGGAGAAATGCAGCAAACGACGCCGTCGGCAGATGCTGGCGGCGTCGTTTTTTGCTGCGCCGAAAGTGGTCGTAATGCCGACAAACCGCGGCACATATACTGCTGGCATGCCAAAAAAGACCCCCGACAACGACTGGTTCATGGAGCAGGTCGAACTCGAGCAGTCCGGCCTCAGGGGGTTTATTCGGATGCTGGGTGTGCGGCCGGAGTCGGTCGACGACATCGCCCAAGAGACATTCGTGATCGCCTACAAGAAGCTCACAATGTTCGAGCGAGGCACAAATTTCGGTGCGTGGCTGCGGACGATCGCCCGGAATCTCGTCCGGAATGAGCTTCGCCGACAAGGCCGGCGGCGGGTCCTCGCCAACGAGGTGGCTGAGTTCCTGCTGAGCAGGGCCGACGAGAAGGCGAGCCACCCGGCCGCGGAGGTCGAGCAGGCTGAGCAGCGAGACCAGCAGGTCGCCGCCCTCCGAGATTGTCTTCGGGAACTGCCCGAACGCAGCCGCCGGCTCGTCCAGCAGCGATATTTCGAGCAGCTATCGCTCGGCGTCATCGCCGGTTACGAAAACACCAATGCCAACAACATCAGCCAGATCCTGTTTCGCCTTCGGGCCGCCCTGTTCAACTGCATCCAGGCTCGACTGGGCCACTCGACCGGCTGACAGTGCGGCTGCGGATGAGCCCCATCACCGTCTGAAGGACGCCGCCAACAAAAATCAACCCCGACCTCCCTTGAGCTTGCCGTCAAAATTGCGATCTTTGAACCCCGTTGTTGACACAGCCGCGCACTCCCCGCTGATATGAGCGAAGAACTGAGCAAAACCACCGTGGATCTCGCCGATCAGGCGATCGGCCGGCTTGTCGACGGCGAACCGTTGCCGGGTGATGCCGAAGTGGTCGCAGAGACACTTGCCAGCCGTCCCGAGGCCCTCGCGCGGCTCGAGCGGCAACTGGCGGTCGATGCGCTGCTCTACGACCAGGCCGGGCCCGATGCCGAGGCCTTTGTCGATGCCGTCCGGGTGGCGATTGAAGCTGAGGCAAGCCGGCCGGCCTTCGTCAAAAAAGTCCGTGCGGCGATCTTCGGCCCGGCGGGGGCTGCCACCCTTTCATTGCCGGGACGTCCGGCGGCGAGAACCCGCTCACGTTGGCCGGGCCGGGCAGCCCGGGTGATTCTGGCCTGCTCGCTGCTCCTGGCGAGTCTGGTGGCCGGGGGCATCTGGAATGCGGCTGCTATTGGTGAACCGGTCGTCGTTGAGGTCGATCGGGCCGATGGCGGGGCGTCGTACGCTCCCGGCGACCGGCTCAAACTACGGACGCTCGTCCTGCCCGAAGGTTCGGTCGATCTCAAACTCGGCTCTGGCGTGCGGCTGGAATGCCAGGCCCCGCTGATGGCTCGATTTGAGCATCCGATGCGGTTGCACCTGTCCCGGGGCCGCGTCGACGTCGACGTCGGTGAAGACGGCTTCGGCTTTACCGTGGTGACGCCCGCCGGTGAGGTGGTCGATCTCGGCACCAAGTTCTCGGTCAACGCCTCCGCCGACGGAGAGGTGCGAGTGGCGGTTTTTTCGGGCCAGGTTGAGTTGCGGCACCAACAGGCGGGAGCCGTCAGCCTGTTTGACGGCGAGGCGGTGCGGCTGACACGGTCGCAAGCGCCGCGGCGGCTGCACAGCGTCGAGATCCGGAACCGCGGCGGCGGCGACGGCCGCCAGGCGGCGGTCATCAGCGACGTCAGCGACAATGTCGAAGGCCCGCAACTGCGGCGGTTCTACGGGCTTGTACCGTGCGGCATGCGGGATGGGGTGCGAGCCTTCCGCGACCGGCGGGAGACCCGCTGGCAGGCTGAACCTGGCGATGTCTTTCCCGAAGAGTTGGTGGGGGCCGACCTGATCCAGACCTTTCAGCGACATCGGTTCCGGCAGGATTTCCGGCTCTCGTTTGCCACTTCGCAGCCGAGCCGGATCTATGTGTTTTACGATGCTCGCTACAGTGCCCCCGACTGGCTTGCCCGCGACTTCGTGAACACCGGACGCCGGATTCTTTCCAGCGGCTGGTCGCCAACGACCGTCACCCGCGGCCTGCAGCTAGACGCTTGGGGCACCCTTGCAATTCCCCACGACATCTGGTGTCGGGATCTTGTCGAGCCGGCGATTGTCGCGGTTGGGCCGCCGGTACTTCCCAGTGAAGACCTCAACTCGACGTCTGAGTTTGAGGCAGTGCTGCCATCGATGTACGGAATCGCGGTGCAGCCGATCGCCCCGCCGCCGGCGAACATCGGCGGCGCCCAGCGGCGGCAACCTCGGGCGAAGGCCGTGCCGGTGACGACGAGTCGCTAGCGGAAACCTGCAGCGAGGGGCTGAGTCGAAGACTGTTGCTGGAGGATCGTGAGGCCGGCAGCCGAAAACCTCAGTCGTTCAGGCGGCCCCGGTTCGCATTCGGGCGGCCCCGATCCATCCCTCTCCGCGGGCACGGGACGGTGGCGGCCGCCGGCGATCAGCCCCGCAGCACGCCGCCGGTCTGGTGGGTGCAGGCCGCCACCATTGCCGCGACGAGGCTGTTGGCCTCTTCTGCCATCAGGGTGGCGGCCCGACTGCGAAGCCGCAGCGAGACCACGACGCTCTTCTTGCCGGGGCCGAGCCGGTCCCGATCCCGCCAGATCTCAACGAGTTTCACCGACTCAAGTGCATCGCAGCCGGTCGACTCGATTGCCGCGACAATCGCCGCCCAGGGAACTGTCTCGTCGACGACGATATTGAGGTCGCGATCGACCGCCGGCTGGCTGCTCAGCGGGGGCCGCGGTGGCTCCCAATCGGTGAGAAACTCAAGCCCGTCGAGCCGCAATTCGATCGCCGCGACAGGCTGCTCAAGACCCGCCTCGCCGAGCAGACGATGGGCGATTTCGCCAACGATGCCGATCCGCCGCTCGGTGGCATTCCCGCGACAGAGCACGATCTCGGCAGCCCGCCCCGCGACCAGCAGACCGCTGCTGAGGGGGCGGTAGCCAACCGCCAGCGTTGCCGCCGTCGCGGCAGGGGTGGCGGCCGGAGCCGATTCGGAAAGTCCCAGCCGGACCAGCACTGCGGCAGCCAGCCCCTTGGCCTGAAAAAAGTCGCCGTCGGTGACCGCCGCGAGCAGCAGCGGCTCCTCGGCCGGCGAATCGGCCGGTCCGGCCGGGCCGCTGCGACGCAGATACGCCCGGGCAATCTCAAACAGGTCGCCATGGGCGGCACCCGACGCCAAGCTGGTGCTTCGAGCCTCGAGCAGACTCGGTAGCAATGTCCGCCGCAGCCGGTCGGCACCGCGGATGAGCGGCGGGCGGCAGACCAGCGGTTCAGCGTCGCTCCAGGGGCTCCCTGCAGACTCGAGCGATTCAGCGACGACGCTGCGAGTCATCGCCTCGCAAAAGCCTGCAGCCACGCAGACCTCGCCCGCCATCCGTACCAGCCGCTCCCGGGGCGAGCGTGGGATCGGCCGGGCGGTAATCGCCGCATTCTCGGGCACCTTTTCGTAACCTTCGATCCGGGCGATCTCCTCGACCAGATCGATCTCCCGGGAGCAGTCCCGCCGCCAGCTCGGAGCCTGCCAGACCATGGTTGCGGCCGAGTCGCTCTGCTCGACAAAGCCGAGCGGCCGCAGGATCGCCCGCTGCCGATTTGCCGGCACGTCGACCCCGAGCACCTCGGCCACCCGGCCGGGCCGCAGGCGGATGGTCGCCGGGCTGCAGGCCAGCCGCCCTGCCTCGGCCGCCGGACCGTCGAGTTCGCCGCCGGCAAGTTCCAGAATCAGTGCTGCGGCCCGCCGGCTGGCCCAGTCAACCGCCGCCGGGTCGGGCCCCCGCTCAAATCGATAGGACGACGGGCTGCCGAGCACCAGCCGCCGGGCCGCAGTGCGGACTGGCAGCGGCGCGAACTGGGCCGATTCCAGCAGGATGTCGGTCGTGCTGGCGGTGATCTCGGTGTCGGCTCCCCCCATCACGCCGGCGAGCGCCACCGGCCGCTCGGCGTCGGCGATGACGCACATCTCGTCGCTCAACTCGTAACGCTTGTGGTTGATGGCGACGAACGGCTCACCAGGCTGGGCCCGCCGAATGACCATCTGGCCGCCGGCGAGTTGACCGAGGTCGAAGGCGTGCAGCGGCTGGCCGGATTCGAGCATGACATAGTTGGTGACGTCGACGACATTGTTCACGCTCGCGACCCCGACCGTTGCCAGTCGCCGGACGAGCCAGTCGGGGCTGGGGCCGATCGCAGTTCCGCGGATGACCCGCGCGGAATAAAACGGGCAGATGTCGCCAGCGGCGATCGCGACCGCGACCGCCGGTTGCGTGCCTGTGGCAGGCAGATCGACCGCCGGAATTCGCAGCGGGCGGTCAAAGACCGCCGCCACCTCCCGGGCGATACCGATGTGGCCGAGGCAGTCGGGTCGATTGCTCGTCACTTCAAGGTCGACTGCCGTGTCGGCTCCGACGGCCTCGGTCGCCTCGTGATTGAGGCCCGACAGGAGCAGCCGCTCGGTCAGGTTGGCCACCGGCGGCAGATCGACGTAATCGGACAGCCAGTCGAGTGAGACGATCATGCCCACCCCCGATCACTGAACTGCTCGAGAAAGCGGACATCATTGCGGTAGAAATCTCGGATGTCGGCCACTCCGAAGCGGCGGGCGGCGATTCTTTCGACGCCGAGACCAAAGGCGAACCCACTGACGGCGTCAGGGTCGTAGCCGACGGCCTCGAGCACCGCCGGGTCGACCATGCCGGCTCCGCCCATCTCGATCCAACGGCCGTTCCACTCCATGTCGACTTCGACGCTCGGTTCGGTGAATGGGAAGAACGACGGGCGGAACCGGACATGGACCTCGCCGCCGAGAAAACTCGAAGCAAAGGCCCGCAGCACGCTTTTGAGATGCGCCATCGTGATGCCCGGTTCGACCAGCAGGCCCTCGACCTGATGAAACATCGGATAGTGGGTGGCGTCAGCGGTGTCGGGCCGGTAGACCCGGCCGAGCGACACGATCCGGAGCGGCGGCTTTCGCTGCTCCATCACTCGGATTTGCACGGTGCTTGTCTGCGACCGCAGCAGCGCCGGTTCGGTGGAGCCCGCCACCGCGAGGTAGAAATTGTCGAGCGGGTCGCGGGCGGGGTGTTCAGCCGGAATGGCGAGGGCTTCGAAGTTGTGCCAAGGGTCTTCAACTTCGGGGCCCTCAACAGCTTCGAAGCCGAGGTGCCCCATGATCGCCGCGACGCGCCGGATCGTCTGGGTCAGGGGATGGATGCGGCCGAGCCGCGGCAACCGGCCGGGCAGCGTCACATCGACCGCCGTCACCGCCGGCTCGGCGACGACAGCGGCAATCCGCAGCTGGGCAGCCGTGAAGGCCGCATCGACAGCCTGTTTGACCGCGTTGAAGTGCTTGCCTCCGCTGGGCTTGTCGGCGGTCGAAAGCTTGCCCAGGCCCCGCTGCGCGTGCTTAAGCCGACCGTTTTTGGCCCCGAGCAGGGCGATCCGGGCTTCTTCGAGCCCCGCCGGGTCAGTGACTGCAGCAAGCATCCGCTCGGCGTCATCGCGGACACGATCGAGTTCTGCGGCGAAAGCGTCGAGCGAGGAGTGCGTCACGGGCTTCGGAGCGTTGCGGAAGGCAGTCGAGCCGTCTCGGATGCGTCCCGCAACGTGCTCGGTAAGGCCGGCGGCCGCCGATGTCGGCTAGAAACCGGTCCGGCCGCGAACGCAGATTTCGGCGGGTGCGTCTGCCGCTTAGCTGCTTACGGCCTCCGGCAGGCCAAGCCCTTCCCGCACGCCGGCGACCACTGCATCAAACCCGGTCGGGTCGAGGACCGCCATCTCGGAAAGCGTCCGGCGATCGAGTTCGCAGCCAATTTTGGCGAGACCGGCGATGAACTGGCTGTATCGCAGGCCGCGATCCCGGCAGGCTGCGTTGATCCGAATGATCCACAGCCGCCGAAAGTCGCGCTTCCGCCGCCGCCGGTCGCGGTGGGCGAAAACGCCAGCCCGGATGACCGACTCCTTTGCCGTTCGCAGCAACCGGCTGCGGCCCCCAACCGAACCCTTGGCCCGCTTGAACAGCCGCTTTTTGGCTCGCAGCCGGGGGACAACGTTTTTGGTGCGCATCAGAACCTCGCAGAGTGAGCGTGAGTTGGTGGGTGTGAAAGCTGCATGAGTGCGGCGAGTCGGTGCGATGTCGCCGCGGGCAATCGCCGGCGATCAGTAGCTGTAGGATGCCAGCGCTTCGGCGATGTTTGCCGTATCCTGCTTCGCCAGCACGCCGGTGCCCCGCAGTTGTCGCTTTCGTTTCGCGGACAGCCGCACCTGGAGATGGCTGGTGCCGCTGCGGCGGTGCTTGATCTTGCCGCTGGCGGTCATCCGGAACCGTTTTTTGGTTCCCTTGTGGGTTTTTTGCTTGGGCATTGTCGATTCCTCGATTCCTGAATGTCTCGGGCGGGTGTTCTCGAGTTTTTTTGGCCTTATGAATGCGCCGCGCTCACTGCGGCGCAAGCGTGCAGATGAGCCGCCGTCCGGTCTGTTGGGGACCCGATTCAACCTTACTGATGTCGGCGAGTTGTTCGATGACCTGCCGCATGATTCGCTGTCCTTCGTCGATGTGCGCCATTTCCCGGCCGCGAAAAATCACCGATACCGCGACCTTGTCACGATGGCTGAGGAAGTTGCGGGCCTGATTGATCTTGAACTCGATGTCGTGTTCGCCGGTCTTCGGCCGCAGCCGAATCTCCTTGAGTTTGGTCTGATGGACGTGGGTTTTGTGCTGCTTCTTTTTTTGCTGGTATTTGAACTTGCCGAAATCCATGATCCGGCAGACTGGCGGCCGCTCATTGGGGGCAACCTCGACAAGGTCGAGCCCTGCGGACTGAGCCCGACTGAGTGCCTCGTCGGTGGGAATGATCCCTAACTGCTCGCCGTCGGCGGTGATCACGCGGACTGGCGAGAGGCGGATCTGATCGTTGATGCGGTGCTGTTTCTCGATGGCCGATTGCTCCAAACCCGCGGAGGCCGTGGCGGGCGGGCTGGCCTATCCATGCACCTTCCACCTTGCCACAGTTCCACTCCTGTCAGCCCGACCCGCAACTGCCGCCGGAATCCGGCAGCTGAATCAGTCGAGCATGAGGGTCCGACGGACCCTGTGAAGATCGGTAGTATTTCAATCCCGACGGGGGGCAGTCAAGCGGCTCGCCTGCCGCTGCCCCAATTTGGGCCCGTCGCCCGGCCGCAGCTGCGAGACCGCCAGGGAAAATCCGTCAACGAGCCGGCGATCGGCTTCTGCGAACCGGTCGACCAGGCCGGCCTCGACCATAAACGAGACGCTGGCCCGCCCGCCTTCGGGATGGCTGAGATGATAGTGAATCCAGCGAAACGGCAGGTCGTCGGCCTCGCCGGCTGAGGAGACCCGCAGCAGCCGGGTGCCGTCGCTCCGCCGAGATTCCGACGCCGAAACAACATGATTGAACTGGCCCTCGAGCGACCGTTCGATGTCCCGCCGAAAAACCTCGAGCTCTGGCGGGTCGGCTGTGGGCGGCAGCGGGACGATTGTCGCTTGTGCCAACAGACTGCCGCGGTCGACCAGCCGCAGAACGGTCCTTCCGCTTTGTCGCTCGATCAGCCGCCAGCGGCCGTCATGAACGAGGTCGAACCGTCCCCGAGGGTCGGTCAGCCAGAGGAAGCCGGGCCTTCCCGGCCCCCGCCGCGGCCGGCGTTTCTCCGCCCCATGGTCGCGCCCGTTGTCGTCCTCCGGGCCCGCCTGCCCAGAGGATGCGAGGTCCGCAACGGGTCCGCCAGCTGGCCGGCAGGTCGTTTCCACGACAGCTTCTACGTCGAGGCCGGGGCCGGCATGGCC
This sequence comes from uncultured Chitinophagaceae bacterium, assembly GCA_964541275.1. Taxonomy (GTDB): domain Bacteria; phylum Planctomycetota; class Planctomycetia; order Pirellulales; family UBA1268; genus UBA1268. The sequence continues at coordinate 9,393 of CAZIQV010000028.1, forward strand.
AGCCTGCCGTCGCTCCCGAATCCTGGCCTTCAGGCGGGTCACGCCCGGACCGGCCGCACCGCCTGCTGCCCAGCAGTAGGTTCCGTCGACTTCAATCGCGGTGGCGGCACCATCGACAGCACCGGCGACGCTGCCGTTGAATCTGACCGTCACTTCGTTCGCGTCAATCTGGTCGACCGTGGCGACAACGTCGGCTGACTCGACGGTGTCGATCCAAAGCAGCCGAGCCAGCCCAGCGGGGTCGAGGGTCCATGACGCAGCCTCTGAGTCCGCCGGCGGTGACAACACATCCTGCCACCAGAGGTCGAACGGGACCGACAGCAGATCTCGCTCCTGCCGCGTGACAAAGCCATCAGCCAGCCAGGGTTCGAGCCGGCCGTCAGCTTCCGTCCAGAAGACCTGTCGGGCCTCGGCAGGCAGCTGCTGGCGAACCTCCTGCCCCGCGATCTCCAACGCGGCCCCGGCGGCAAGATAGTGCCGTACTGCCGTTTTCCCGGCCGCGTTCCTGCCGCCTTCGGACGTCGCCTGACGGTAGCGGATTGTCGCGTCGGCATTGACGGCATGCGGCTCGACCTCGAGCGTGGTCACCGCCGCCTCCGTCGGGGTGTCGGCTGCTGCCGCCGTCGCGTTGACCGTGGCCAGCAGCGATCCCTGCACCGTGAACCGGGTGTCGATTTCAACGACCGTCTCGGCGGCGGCCGCCGCCGGCGGTTCAGCGGCGATGGCACCGGCGGTCGTCCAGAGCGGCACCACCGCCAGGCAGGAAACCAGGGCAGCCAGCGGCCGTGACAAGCCCAGCGGCCGACCGGCACGCCGGAATCGGCAGCTGCCAGGCAGGTCGGCGGCGTTGCCGCGGGTTGGCCGCATGGACGGAGGCGACCGGTCGACCGGCGGAACGTTCCCCGGCGTTGGCGAACCCGCCTGGCGGCAATGCGGCCGCAGTGAGCCGCATCGCCAGGCAGCGGCGACAGCCTGCCCGGCGGTCGCCGGAAGCGATGCACTCGCCGCTGCAGGGCTGGTTCGAGTCCTGGTTCGAGTTCTGGTTCTCTGCATCTGTTCCGCACCCCTTGGGGGGCATCCCCATTGCGACTGATCCCGGGGACGATTTCGCCCGCAGCCTTGCATCGGCCTGCGGGCCGGGGTGACTCTCCGGAACCTTTCGCCTGCCCGCAGGCTTTCCTCGGTTTCCGTACTGACCACCGCTGGAAAAAACTGGTCCGACCTTTTCCGGCCGGACGGCCCGGGGAACGCTCGAGGTCAGTCGGTTCACCCGCAGCAAACGGGGGTGCCCTCGGAACTGTTGACCGGCGTTTTTCCGGTGTGCCCCGGCCCGCGGGTGTCCGGTGCGACAGTTAGCCGGAGGACAGCTGGCAGGAACGCTTCCATACCAACTGTCCGAGCAAGATTTTGGGCAGAAAAAATGGTTTTCGACATTTTTCAGACCGCTGGATGAGAACGTTCGGGGCGGTGGTTGAATGCGGTAAAACGCTGCGGCGCAGGGTTTTACCGACTGTATCTGCCGCGCCGGTTGTGAGCGATCCTCCAGCCGAGCGAAAAACCGTCAAGAATCGCGAGTGTCCGACGAACCCGCTTGACTTTTCATGCGTATAACTAAGGCGTCCGCAGGCATGGTGTGGAGGGGGTCAAGGAAGGCCCCGGAGCGTGGACGCTTGTTCGGTTGCTCGGCTTTTTCGGGGGTGTCAGCGAGCTGATGAGCTCGGAACGGGTCGGCCCGGTCGCTTCAGGGGGCGGTCGAGTCGAATCGGTTCCGCAGCAAATTGACTCGCCGGACAGTTCCACCATGGAGGATCTCATGCGTTCCAATGCTTTCGACTTGTCAGTCCCTTTCGTCCGGTTGTATCGCGAGGAGCAGCCTTCTGCGGAGGGGAGTCGCCCCGCGACGCCGCAGGGCTTGATTGCGGTGCAGCCGACGGCCGACGAGGTGCTCTCGATCGAGGATCTTGCCCGCCGGTTCAACGTCTCGACAAAAACCATTTCGCGGTGGCGGGATCACGGCCTTGTCGCACAGCGAGTTACCGTCGACGGTCGCAAACGGGTGGGATTTCTCGCCAGTGCCGTCGAGCGTTTCGTTCGCGAAAATCCGCTGCGAATCCAGCGTGGCAGCCGCTTTTCGCAGCTCTCGGGCGACGAGCACGACCGCATCATCGCCTGGGCCCGGCGGCTGGCCGTAGCTGGTGCCTGCCCGGCCGATGTCCACCGGCGAATTGCCCGCCGGCTCAATCGCAGCGTCGAAACCATCCGCTACACGATCAAGCGGCATGATCAGGAAAATCCCGATTCTGCTGTATTTCCCGGCTCTGATGGCAGGCTGCGGCCCGAAAGCTGCGCGCGGATCTTCCAGCATTATCAGCAGGGCGAAACCGTCGAATCGATCGCTCGCCGGTATCGGCGGAGCAAGGCGAGCATCTACCGGGTTATCCTCGCCCAGCGGGCCGCGGCGGTCAGCCACCTGCCGCTCGACTACATCCCCAACGCGCTTTTTTCGCGGAAGAGCGCCGAGAAGGTTGTCTTCCAGCCCTTTCCGGAAAATGCCGACGCGACCAAGCGGGTGCGTCGCCCTTCCGGCCTGCCCGCCTATCTGGCGAGCCTCTACGAGGTGCCGTTGCTCACCCGCGAGCAGGAGGTTTGGCTGTTCCGCAAGTTCAACTATCTCAAGCACAAGGCCTCATTGCTGCGGGACCAGCTGAAACCTGAGCGGCCCAATGCTCGGCTGATGGATCAGATTGAGACCCTCTACACCGAGATCGTTGAGCTGAAAAATCGAATTGTTCGGGCCAACCTCAGGCTTGTCGTGTCGATTGCCAAGCGGCGGGTGACCGCGGCAGACAGTTTTTTCGACCTCGTCAGTGACGGCAACATGTCGTTGATGCGGGCTGTGGAAAAGTTTGATTACGCCCGTGGCAACAAGTTCAGCACCTATGCATC
>CAZIQV010000029.1:0-12252 GCA_964541275.1 uncultured Chitinophagaceae bacterium
GGACCCGATCCAAGCGAGGCCCCCATGTGCGGGCAGAGGTCATCCATCGCGTGGTAGTCGCTGCCGTCGAAAAAGACCGCGATCAGCCGGCCGGCTGCTTCGAACGTGCGGCCTTCGCCTGCCGGGATGTCGCCGGTGCGGGCGACGGGTACGAATCGATTCTCAGCTTGGTCGCTCGTCACGCTTCCTCCGTGCCGTAGCATACCATCAGACCGACGACGTCGACGACGGTTCTCGATCCTCCTTTTGCCCACTCGGGTTGCAAGCGGTACAGCGTGGCTCGCTCCTTTGAGATGCTCGTGCTCGATGTCGACGGCACCGTCACTGACAGCCGCCATCGGGTGACCGCCGCCGCCCGCGAGGCGGTGCGGCGGGTCCAGGCTGCGGGCATCAGGGTGCTGCTGGCGACAGGGCGGCGGTATCGCGACGTGCTGCCCGTTGCGGCTGAGTTGGGCCTCGATGGACCGCTGGTGACCGCCTCCGGCGGACTGATCAAGCAGCCGCGGGATCACCGGACGCTCTTTTGTGCCGGCTTTGCCCCCGGCCTGCTCGCCGGAATTGCAGGCACGATCGTCGCTGCCGGCCATGAGCCGGTGGTCTACACCGATAGCTTTCGCGAGGGTTTCGACTTTCACTGCCGCACGCTCGAAAGCGTCGACGCGGCCGGCCGGCCGACCGGTTTCGGTGACTATCTCATCCGCAACCGCAGCCTCGCCCGCGTCGACCCCAAGCTTGCCGAGACGCCGCCGCCAGCCGCCTTTGCCGGCTTTGCCATGGGGCCGCAGGCGGCGATGGAGCAATTGGAGACGCTCCTTGCCGCCACGTTTCCGGCCGCTGTCTCCCTCCACACGATCCGCAGTCCGAGGTACCGCGACTGGCTCTGCGAGATCGCCCCGGCGGGTGTCGACAAATGGTCAAGCGTGCTGCGGCTGGCGGCGGGCTGGGGGATCGCGCCGGAGGCAATCTGCGCCGCCGGTGACGACCGCAACGACCTGCCGATGCTCCGGGCGGCTGGCCTCGGGGTGGCAATGGGCAATGCCCGTCCGGAGGTGCGGCAGGCGGCCGACCGGGTGGTGGCCGGCCATGAGGATGGTGGGCTGATGGAACTCGCCGAGGACCTCATCGGCGGGTGAGCGGCACCGATCGTGCGGTCTCCCGCGACGCTCCCGGCGGCGGGGTCCGGCAAATCCGGGTTGCGGTGGTCGCCGCCGGCGCGATATTGCTCCCGCCTCCCGAAGACCGGCGGTGGCGTGGCCGACGGTGAGCATCCGCCCCGGATCGGCCATGGATCTGAAACTCCAACGACCGGGACCAGCCTGCCAGGCCACCGGACTGTCGTTGCACCCCGGCGAGCCGATCTATTCGGCGCTCGTCCGCGCTGACGGCAGTCTGCTGCGACAGGATTGGTCGGCAGCCGCCTGGACCGGCCCGCCTGACGGCACGCTGGCCTGGTGGAAGAGCATCGTGCCGGAGCCGGCAGCCAAGAGCGGCCAGTTCGCCCCGGTCGATGTCCTGCTCGACACCCTGGAAGGCCTGGCTGCCGATCCCGCTGCGGCCTCGCTGCGGTATCTGTTGGCGTTGCAGCTGGTGCGGCGGCGGGTGTTGCGGTTTGCCGATGCAGCCGGCGGCGGGGTCGAGCCCGGGAAAACGCCTGCCGATGCCGCTGGCGATCCTCCGCAGACAATCGTCTTCATGTGCCGCCGCCGCGACTGCGAGTATGCCGTGGTGGCGGCGGCCCCGCCTGCGGACGAACGGCTGGCGGTTGAAGAACGGCTGGCCGGTCTGCTCTGGTCGGGAGGCGAGGCATGACCACAGCTGGTCGAGATCGGCCTGCGGCCTGCTGGCGAATCCGGCTGGCCTTCGCGGCAGTCGTGCTGCTGGCGGCCGGGAGCGGGGCGAGTTGCCCGAGCGTACTGCGGGGGTACCAGGTCGGCATGATGCCACTGCCCCGGATGCTGCCGGCGAATCCGACAAAAGACCAGATCATCGCCGCAGTCGAGGACAATACCGGTCGGGTGCGGAGCTATATGGCCTCGCAGGCGGTGCTGTCGGTGCCCGGCGTGCCCCGGCTGTCGGCGCAGGTTGCCTGCGAGCCCCCGCGGCGATTCCGGCTGCGGGCGCAGACCTCGCTCACTGGCAACGAACTCGACCTTGGCAGCAACGACGATCTCTTCTGGCTTTGGATTCGGCGGCACGAGCCGGCGGTCATGCTTTTCTGCCGGCATGATCGCTATGCCGACTCGTCGGCGCGGCGACTGCTGCCAATTCGAGCCGACTGGATGCCGGAACTGCTGGGGCTGGTGCGGTTCGCTCCGAACGACCGGCACGAGGGGCCGTTCCCGACAGCCGACGGCAGGCTGGAAATTCGCAGCACAATCGAGTCGCCTGACGGTCCGCTGCTCAAGTCGACGCTGCTGCAGGCGGCCACCGGGCTGGTTGAGGAACAGCATCTGTTCACCGCCGCCGGCGAGCGGCTCGCCAGTGTCCGTACCTCGCGGCATCGGGTCGACCCGAATTCCGGGGCGGCCCTGCCGCGACTGGTGGAGATCTCTTGGCCCGCCTCCGGAGTGGAATTCAAGCTGGAAATCACAAGCCTCGTCGTCAACGCCCCGGCCACCGACCCAGGGCAGCTCTGGCAGATGCCGGCCTACGAGGGCTACGAACCGGTCGACCTCGCCGACCCGGCAGTGGTGATCAGGCCGACGGGCAACCGCCCCTGACTGTCCGCGGCCAAAGCGACCCGCGAGCCGCGTCAGGCGGCCGGCTTGTCGTCGCCCTGCTGATCGCGGGCCTGCCTGATCATCGCCCGTGCCCGGGACAGACGAGGGCCGATCGAGTTGATTGGGATGCCGGTCTCTCGGGCGATATCGCCGTAGCTGTGCCCCTCGAGTTCGTGCATGCGGACGAGCCGGCGATCATCCTCCGAGAGCGGGGCCAGCCAGTGCTCCACCTCTTCCCGCAGTGCGGTCGTCTCGGTCGCCGGAGTTGCCGGGTCGGCCGGGAGTGGCCCGGCGTCGCTCAGCGAGACCGCCGCCGTCGCCCGCCGTCGCTGCTGCAACTTGCGGACAGCAACCCTCCGGGCGATGACCGTCAGGTAGGTCGTCAGCGTTGATCGGCCGGAAAACATCCGCAGGGCCGCGGCATCTCGGACGATCAACTCGGCGAAGACCTCGGCAACGAGATCGTCGCTGTCAGCCGGCGATAGCGAGATCTGCCGCCGGGATGCCGTGCGAGCCACGACCGCTCCGATGAGGTGGCCGAACCGACCAACGAACCGGTCCCAACTCCCGGGGGATTTGGCCAGGCAGGCGGCGACGAGATCGCGGTCGGCCGGGGGGCAGTACGGTCGGTTCGACGTTCCCTGAGCGTCTGTCATTCCGCACTCTCCCCGGTCACTCCGGCACTCACGCAACTATACCCCCAGCCGCGACGGGCGACCAAGGCGAAACCGGCCGGGGAAAATGAAGCGGGCGATCAGGCTTCTCTGAAGCAACTGCCGGTCGGGGGCCGATGCTGCCTTCGTTGACAGGCCAGAATCGGCCTCCTACCATGCCGCTGCCCGCACGATCGGACTGACCCGAAGGGTTTCGCCGATCGTTCTGTTCCGGCCGGACGCCGGGGTGGATGCAGCGGCATTCGCCCGCCTGTTTTTCGCCTGCCTGTTTCGAATGTTTCAATCGAGGAGTTAGTCACCATGACGCACGTCGTCGCCGAGCCCTGCTTCGCCTGCAAGTACACGGACTGTGTCGTCGTCTGCCCGGTCGAGTGCTTCTACGAGGGGGAGCAGATGGTCTACATCCATCCCGACGAATGCATCGATTGTGAAGCCTGCGTTCCCGAGTGCCCGGTTGAGGCGATCTTCCACGAGGACAACCTGCCGGCGGAGTGGAAGGATTTCACCGAACTCAATGCCGAGATGTCGCCGCAACTGCCGGTGATCACTGAGAAAAAAGACCCGCTCTGCGAATAGCGGGCCGGCCGCCGCTTCCTGGGTGATGCGATCACCGGTGCTGCGACCGGGGCGTCGGCCGCTGCGGACGCTTTCGTCCGTCGCGACCGATTGCGATCACTGCTGGAGATCGGCCAGCCAGTAGGCCCGGTCGACAAAATTTTTCCAGCTGGCGTACTTCGGGTTGTGAAGCTTCAACGCCATGAGCGGGCTTCGCTTGGGCATCCGCGGCTGGCGAACCAGTTGCATCCGAGCCTCTCGGGGTGTTCGCCCGCCCTTCCTGACATTGCAGGCGACGCAGGCGCAGACAATGTTGTCCCACGTTGTCGGGCCGCCCCGGCTCCGCGGCGTCACATGGTCGAGGGAAAGTTCGCTGGTCGGAAAGTTCTTGCCGCAGTATTGGCAGCGGTTGGCATCCCGGGCGAACACGTTCCGGCGGTTGAACCGCATGCCCTGCCGCGGCAGGCGGTCGCAGTTCGGCAACCGGATCACCCGGGGCGCCTGAAGTTCGTAGCCGACAGCGCGAATCCAGTCCTGCTCGGGCGAGCGATCGACAGCTTCGATCGCCGAAAGCTCCCGCCACGACTGAATCGAATGGGCGGAAAAACGGCCCTGCTCAATGTGCACGACCTCGGCGAGGTCGCGAAACAACAGCGTCAACGCCCTGCGAACGTTGGTGATGTGCACCGCGACAAACGAGCGGTTGAGCACCAAGACACTGAGTCCGAGTGCGGGTGGTGCTGCCGGTGAGGAGGCTGCCGCCATTGCCATCGCCATGGACCGTCATCGCGGGATACGGCGTTCCAGTGCCGCAGCCTGAGTTTATCGCCCCGATGATGCCGCTGCCAATCAACCGCCTTCCGGAGATCGGCGGGCCGCACCGCGCGGCTGCTGCGTCGCCGCCGGTCCCGGTTTAGCGGCCCCTGAGATGTCGGTCGAACAAGGCTTGCCTTTCCCGGAGAATGGCGTCAGACTCGAAACAGTCGGAGGCCGCTTGTTGGCGGTGCAGGCAGTTTGGTCATCGGCGACGATGGCGACCCGTTCCCCAACACCGAGGCTCGGAGGCGACAAGTGCTTCATTATTCGTGCGATCTGTGTCAGCGGCCAATCGATCCCCACGTCGGGCTCCGACATGTCGTCAAGATTTCCGTGTTTCCAGCTGTTGACGCCGACGACGGCGAATCCTGCGACTGCAATGATGCCGCCGGCGACGATCACCTCGGGAACATGCACGACCTGTTGGAGCGGATTGAGGAGCAGGATCTTGAGGCCTTCCTCGACGACGGCACGCGGTCGCTCCGGTTCGACCTCTGCGATGCCTGCCGGCAGCGGTTCCTGCGCAATCCGCTCGGTGCCAAGCCGAATAAGTCTCTGTCATTCAGTCAAAACTGAGCCTGCACAGGCCTGAGGCTCAAGGGACGTCGCTCCCCTTTCTGCACCCGCCTGCTCGCTGGCCGGGTCAAAGCCGTCTCCAGTCTTCGCTCGCCGCCGCGAGCAACCGAAATCCCGGTTGAACCGCGCCGGAAAACAACGGTGGTCTTCGGGATCGCCAGTCTCCGCTTGCTGCAGCCGCAGAAGCTCCAGCTGGCCTGCGATCACCGACTGACCAGGGCGGCAATTCAGCCGGCGGCGACTTTGCACCGCTTGCGGAATCGCGGGAGGCCGGTAGGTTCTGGGAATCGCAGGAGATCGCCCGATGCCCGACAAGCCACTCTCGATTGCCACCATTGCCGGGGATGGAACCGGCCCTGAAGTGACCGCCGAAGCCCTCAAGGTTCTTGAGGCAGTCTCCCGGATCGAGCAGTTTGACTACGACGTCGAAGCCCTCGACTGGGGCGGCGATCGCTATCTGCGGACCGGAGAGATCATTCCCGCGGGCGGCCTCGACCTCCTGCGGTCAAAGGATGCTGTCTTTCTCGGAGCGATCGGCCACCCCGAGGTGCCCCCCGGGGTGCTTGAGAAGGGGCTGTTGCTCGAACTGCGGTTCAAACTCGACCAATACATCAACCTGCGGCCGGTCAAACTGCTTCCGGGCGTCGAAACGCCGTTGGCGGGTCGCGGGCCGGGAGACATCGATTTCGTCGTCGTGCGGGAGAATACCGAGGACCTCTACTGCGGGGTCGGGGGGTTCCTCAAAAAAGGGACTGCCGACGAGGTGGCGGTCCAGCAGGCGGTCTACACCCGCAAAGGATGTGAACGCTGCATTCGCTGGGCGTTTGAATACACCCGCCGGCGGAACAGCCCGAAAAAGACGCTCACGCTGGTGGCCAAGACAAATGTGCTCACCTTTGGCCACGACCTCTGGTGGCGGACCTTTCAGGAGGTGGCCCGCGATTTCCCCGACGTCTCCACGGACTACAACCATGTCGATGCCTGCTGTATGTGGATGGTGAAAAACCCTGAGTCGTTCGATGTGATCGTGACGACCAACATGTTCGGCGACATCATCACCGACCTCGGGGGAATCCTGCAGGGGGGCATGGGCGTGGCGGCTGGTGGCAATCTCAACCCGGATGCCGGCGGGGTGAGCATGTTTGAGCCGATGGGGGGCAGCGCCCCGAAATACACCGGCCAAAACGCGATCAATCCCATTGCGGCAATCAACGCGATGGCGATGCTCCTGGAGCACTCCGGCCAGCCGCAGGCGGCGGCCCGCATCGACCGGGCGGTCGCCGGCGTGACCGGCACCAAGATGACCAGCCAGGCAGCCGGCCGCATGGGCCACGGCACGAGCGAAGTGGGCGATCTGGTGGTGGCGGCGCTTGAAAACTGAAACCGCCTTCAGTCCGCCGGCAGCATGATCCGTGTTCCGGTCGCCTGGCTGGAGCCGGCTGCCTCAAGGATGCGGACAGCCTGGACCATCTCTCCGAGCCCGCCGATCCGCCGCACCAGGCTGGTGGTGGCCCGGTGGAATTGCATCAACATCGATTCGTCGACCGGTCGTTCGCCCTCGAGCGACTCTTGGTGCCGGCCGGCATCATCGAACCAGACCAGCCCCGCCGGCAGATCGATAAAGGCGATGCCCCGCTGGCAGGCGACCTGGAGCGCCGCCGGCGGCCGGAAGCCGATTGCCTCCTCCCAGGTGGCCGGGATGTACTGCCCGCTGCTAATTTGCGCCAATGGTCCCGAGCCGGGGGGCTCGTCTTGTGAAAAGTCGAGACTCAGCATTTCGTAATCCGCCGGCGACCCGCCGTCCGGGGTCGCGTGACGCACCGAGACGACGCTCGCGGCCGGCCGGTCGATGACATAGCAGCACCAATCGATCATCTCGATCAGGTTCCGGCGGGCGGCAGCCGCTTCGCGTGGGCAGTCAGCGGCGGGCTGGGGGACCCGCTGGTGGCAGAACAGCATCCTTGGCTGTCCCAGACGGGTGGCGATCAATTCCTTCAGTCGCACGGTCGCTGCCGCATGGCGGCAGGAGAGTTCCGCCATGAAGGCGATGCCCGACTGCTCCACCCGGGCCAGCAGCCGATCGATTTCCCGCCGCGACCCGGGCAACGAGGCGGCCGAGTAGATCGCCTTTCCGGTGTCGCAGGCCGCGAGAATCGGCGTGGTTCCGTACCACTGGTCAGCGAGGTAGAGCAGGGCGTCGACATCGTCGCGGCCGGCAAGCACCCGAAAGCCGTCGACAGCCGTCGCATTGAGTTCGGTGGCGGCTCGGCGGGCGCGGTGGGCGACCTGCTCGCAGACGGCCCGGACTTCAAAGCGGTCGGCCAGCGACCGGATCGCCGGCAGGTACCGCCCTTCCCAGCGGCTGCCGAGGCCGACGATCCCGACACCGAGCCTCATGATCCGCCTTCCGAATCGGCCGCCGCCATCCCGGTCGCGGTCGCCGCCGCGGCGGCCTGTTCCCGCTCGTGCCGCAGCCCCTTGTCGGCGATGTCTTTGCGGCACCAGCCTCCGGGCCAGCGAATCTCCCGGATGCCCTCGTATGCTCTGAGCTTGGCCCGGGCGAGTGAGCTGCCGGTCGCGGTCACCGCCAGCACCCGGCCACCGCTGGTCAGCAGTCGACCCGGTTCGGCCGGGTCGGTGCGGGTGGCGGCATGGAAGACCTGAACATCGGGCAGTGCCGCGGCGGACTCAAGGCCGCGGATCGGGAGACCGGTGGTCACCGTGCCCGGGTAGCCGTCTGCGGCCATCACCACGCTGACGCTGGCACCCGCCTTCCAGCGGGGAACTGGCAGATCGGCCAGCCGGCGGTCGACGGCGGCTTCGAGCAGATCGAGCAGACTTGAATCCATCCTTACGAGGAGGGCTTGGCATTCCGGATCGCCGAACCGCACGTTGAACTCCAGCACCTTGGGCCCCTGGTTGGTCAGCATCAACCCAGCATAGAGCACGCCGTGAAACGGCGTGCGGCGGCGCCGCATGGCGTGGATGGTCGGCACGAGAATCCGCTCCTCGATCTCCTGCTGAAGCGAGGCGGTGACGAAGGGAGCAGGGCAAAACGCCCCCATGCCACCGGTGTTAGGGCCCTGATCGTCATCGTGCGCCGCCTTGTGGTCCTGCAGGGGTGGCAGGCTGACGATGGTTCGGCCGTCAGTGATCGCCATGACGCTTACTTCGACGCCGTCGAGCCGCTCTTCGAGGAGCACGCCGCGGGCCGCTGTCGCAAATTGCGGATCGGTGCCGAGTTGCTCGATCGCCGCGACCGCCTCCGCCCGGGTGTCGCAGACAAACACGCCTTTGCCGGCGGCGAGCCCGTCAGCTTTGACGACAACCGGCTCGTCCTCGCGGGCTTCGAGGAACCGCCGCGCCTGTTCGAGGGACTGGAACTGCCGGTGGGCGGCGGTCGGAATGTCCCCCGCATGAAGGAGTTCCTTGCAGAAAATTTTGCTTCCCTCCAACTGGGCCGCCTCAGCCGAAGGGCCGAACACGCGAACGTTGGCTGTGGCGAGGGCATCGACCAGACCAGCCACCAACGGGGCCTCTGGCCCGACGACCACCAGATCGACCTGCTCGGCTGCGGCGGCCGCCACCAGCCCGTCGATGTCGTTCGCCGCCACCGGCAGGTTGGTGCCGTCGATCGCCGTCCCGGCGTTACCAGGGGCGGCGAAAACGTCGGCTCCGTCCCGGCTCAGCTTCCAGACGAGGGCATGTTCGCGACCGCCCCCGCCGACGACGAGAACCCGCCGCTTCCTCGCCGTGCTGCCCTGGCTTTTCATGGTCTTGAAAGTCCCTCAGAGTCAAAGCCGTCAAGCCGGCTCGGTCGCGGCCCGGCATCGTTGCTCCGCTGCATTGTGGCGAGCCGGCCAAATTCGGAAAGCCCGACGCCTCCGATTGCCGGCAGACGCCCCGCAGCGGTCCGCTGATCAGAAGAGTCGACGTTGACACCTCCGGAGCCGCCGATACAGTAGAAAGAAAGTTTGTGAAAAAAATCACGAAGTCGTGAAACCCCGTAATTTGATGCGTCTGAGGGTTTTTTTGGACGGTTTTGGCTGGTTTTGGAAACGGTGGTGGCGTCCCCAACGTCGGGATTGGCTTCGTTGTCCATTGAGGATGACGATTTCCCGAGATGTCTGCGGAGCAAACTGGTGAGGAGCGTTCATGGCTGACAGAAAAAAGATGTCAGTGGCTGAAATTCTCGCCGCCGCCCGGGCCGAGGCTGGCGGGCAGGCGAAACCGGCGAAAACCGCAGAAGCGGCGACGCCTCAGGAAGAGCCAGCGCCGTCGGAGCAGCCGGCTCCGTCGGTGGAGAAGCCGACTGCAGCAGTGGCGAAGCCGGGCGCGGCGGGTCGGCCGAGTGTGCAGGACATTTTGGCAATGGCCCGCTCAAAGGCCGGCGGGAAGCCCGGCGGCGAGCCGCCGGCGGCAGCGAAGCCAGCCCCCAAGCCGGCCGCGGGAAAGACCGGTCAGCGGGCGACCGAGTCCGGGAAGGCGGTTGCTGCCAAACCAGTTCCTGCGGCGTCGGGACCGAAAAAAAATGTTCAACGCGACACCGCGAGTATTCTCGCTGCCGCTCGGGCCGGTGCGAAGCCCGGTCCGGTGAGCAAGGCCGAAGCGGCACCCGTCGCCAAGCCGAAGCCAAAGGCAGCGGCCAAACCCGCAAAGCGGCCCGTGCCGCAGCGGCCGGCAAGGCCAGCGGCGTCAAAGGCGGCAAAACCGGACGATGATGGCCGCCGGAGCTTTCTCAGTTATGCGGTCGGTTCGTTCATGGCGATTGGGTTCACGGCACTTTCTGTGACCGGAGGTCTGTTCACACTCGGCTTGGCGCGATTCTTTTTTCCGAACGTTCTCGCTGAGCCTCCGAGCCGCTTCAAGGTCGGCAGCAAAGAGGGCTTTCCTGCCGGCAAGGTGGAAACGAAATATGTCGCCCAGTACGGAGTCTGGGTCGTCAACAGCGATTTTGAGGGTGTACAGCAAATTTATGCGCTCAAAACGGTTTGCACCCATCTCGGCTGCACGCCGAACTGGCTCGAAGCAGAGCAGAAGTTCAAGTGCCCCTGCCACGGCAGCGGCTTTTATAAAGATGGAATTAATTTTGAGGGCCCGGCCCCCCGGCCGCTTGAAAGGTACGCGATTCGGATCGCTGATGACGGCCAGCTTGAGGTCGACAAGAGCAAATCGTTTCAAGAGGAACTCGGGCAGTGGAATGATCCCGAGTCATTTGTGACAGCCTAGATTTTGGCGACCACCCGCGAGGGTGAGGCCGCTTCCCACGTTCGGATCAACAGCGATGGCCATCGGCGAAACAATCAGAAACTCGCAGATCTGGAAAAGCATCTTCAGGCATCCGATGCCGCTTGACAGGCGGAATCGAATCGTGGTGATGCTGACGAACTTTTTTCTTCACTTGCACCCGGTGTCGATCAAGAAGCAGGGGATTGCCCTTTCGTTCACGTGGTGCATGGGGGGAGTGACATTTTTCCTGTTTCTCGTGGAAACGGTGACAGGCGTGCTGTTGATGTTTTATTACAGGCCAACCCTGGAGTGGGCCTACAACGACATTCTCGCGCTCCGTGATGTCACAAGTCTCGGGATTCTTCGCGAACTCCACCGCTGGGGTGCCCATGCGATGGTGATCACGACTTGGCTGCATATGTACCGCGTGTTTTTGACGGGTAGCTACAAGCCGCCGCGAGAGTTTAATTGGGTGGTCGGAGTGATTCTTTTGCTGCTCACTTTGCTGCTTTCGTTCACCGGGTACCTGCTGCCCTGGGATCAGCTTGCCATCTGGGCAATCACGGTCGGGTCCAACATGGCGCGGGCGACGCCGATTCTTGGGTACGAAGGGCCGGGCCAACAATTGCTGACGATTGGCGGCATCGACATGATCACCGATGGATCAGATGCCCGTTTCGGTCTGCTCGGGGCTCGGTTTGTCGGTGAGGAGACGCTCAACCGGTTCTATGTGCTGCACTGTATTGCGATTCCGCTGGCGGTGGCGTTGCTTCTGGCAATTCATTTTTGGCGTGTTCGCAAAGACGGTGGCATCAGCGGTCCGCTGTAGGCGGCAACTCATCCCGAATACACACCCCTCTTCAGGGAGCGTCGGATGCACTCAAACGGATTTTTCCTCAGCGATGTCGCCGGATTTCTGGGCGGTTATTACACGTTTCTCGCCCTCATGAACGGCGTGGCGGCCCTGATTCTCTGGAGGCGGCAGCAGCGAAACGCCTGGGCGATGGTGTGGGCGGCATTCGCCGGCTGCATGATGATTCTGGCGAGTTTGGCACTGTCTGGCTCTTCGAGCATGGTGCCGGTGCTGCCAAAGTCGCTCCGGATCTTGGTGAACCAGCTTTCCGGGCCGGTTCTCTACACGCTCGGAACAACGGCGTTTTTGGTGCTGCTGTTTGTTTTTAGGAAATTCTTTGTCCAGCCGATGGCTGCTTGGACGGTGTTCAACCTGTCGCTGCTGTTGCTTGGCCTTTCGATGGCTGATGAAAATTTCGCGGCGATCGTCATGAAACCCGACAACGTGCCGATCGTCGGGCTGGTCTACCTGCTTGCGTTTTTCACCTGGGTGGCGACCAAGCAGGCGGTCGTCAACGACGAGCGAATCAAGCAGGGTTTGCCCGTCGTGGAAAAGGTCAATGACGAAAAGGTTCTCGTCTGGCCCGATCTTGTCTACACGGAACTGATCTGCATGGTGGCGGTATCCGCCTTTTTGTTGGTCTGGGCGATTTTTCTGCCGGCACCGCTCGAAGAGCCGGCGTCAAGCGTCAAAACGCCGAACCCCTCGAAAGCTCCGTGGTATTTCCTCGGGCTGCAGGAAATGCTGGTCTATTTTGACCCCTGGTACGCAGGGGTCGTTCTCCCAAGTCTGGTGGTTTTCGGCCTTATGGCGATGCCCTACCTCGACT
>CAZIQV010000030.1:0-12185 GCA_964541275.1 uncultured Chitinophagaceae bacterium
AGTTGTCGATCGCCCAGGGCAGGTAGCCGACGTCGCGGTAGAAGTCGACGATCACGGGGTTGAAGGTGTCGGCCTCAGGGGCCAGGCCGATGCGGTCGGCAATCCGCATGCCGTGCTCGGCCACCTGGGCGAAGTCGCGGTTTTTCAGATACTGGGCGAGCTTCCGCTTGCTCAGCTTGGTGCGGCTGCCCGGCTCGGCAACCAGGGGCAGGTGGGCGTAGATTGGCAGTGGGTAGCCGAGGCTCTCGGCGATGAAGGCCTGCCGTGGCGTGTTGGAAAGGTGCTCTTCAGCCCGGATGACGTGGCTGATCTCCATGTCGTGGTCGTCGACGACGGTTGCCAGGTGGTACAGACACGAGCCGTCGGCCCGCTGAATGACATGGTCCTGCTCCCGCTCCCAGGCAAACTCCACCCGGCCGCGGACGGCGTCGTCAATCACGAGGCTGCCCTCGCGGGGCATCTTCAGTCGCACGACGGCCCGGCGGCCCTCGCCGGCGAATCGGCCGGCGGTCGCCTCGTCAAAGGCGGCGAAGCGACGGCTGTAGAGAAACGGCCGGCCGGCGGCCTGGGCGGCCTTTCGCTCGGCGTCGAGTTCCTCCGGCGTGGCGAAGTCGCGGTAGGCGTGTCCCGAGGCGAGCAGCCGCTCGGCGGCAGCGGCATAACGGTCGGCCCGTTGCGATTGAAAATAGGGGCCGTAATCGCCGCCGACCCGGGGGCCTTCGTCCCAGTCGATCCCGAGCCAGGCGAGGCCCTCGAGGATGGGATCAAGCGCGGCGTCGAGGTTGCGAACCTCGTCGGTGTCATCGATCCGCAGGATGAACCGGCCGCCGTGGCGGCGGGCAAACAGCCAGTTGAACAATGCGGTGCGGACCCCGCCGATGTGCAAGTAGCCGGTCGGGCTGGGGGCGAATCTGGTTCTCGTCGTCACAGGATTGTCTCCGGCGGCATCGTCGTTCGTTGGTCACGGCCCGTCCATCATGGTCCCGCCGCCGATCGCAGGCGACAGCCCAATCCTCAGGGGCCGTCCCGGGAACCTGCCAACAGTCTCGGGGAGGAGCGGTCGCTGCATCCTCAGCGGCCGCAGACTGTATCGACACCCGGCTTCGGTGCAACCGGTGCCGGCCATGCGGCCCGCCATCCCTGTGCAGGCACCGTCGCTTCGGGCTCCTGCCCGCGGCTGCGGGCGACCGGCAGTCGACCTGAGCGAGGCCAACCCAGGGGAGGTTGCCGAGAGCCGCCGACCGCCGCATCCCGCGGCGGCAGGTTAATTGCCGCGTCTGTTCAGGCCGCCCGGCCGCTCCGGGCGAGCTTTCGGAGCCGCCGCCGCTCGGCCTTCGACAGCCGGCGGTCCGGCCCGTCAGAGTCGCCGGAATCGTGAATCCGGGTCGCGGTGTCGGCGGGGGGGGCTTCTGGCTCGGCTGTCGGCGAGGGCGGGCTGTCCGGGTCGCCGCTGGACGCCGCCGGCCGGGAGGCCGCTCTCCGCCCGAGCGCCGCCGGATTTTTTTCCCGCTTCCGGCCCCGCTTCTGGGGTCGCTGGCGGGCCGGTGGGCTGAGTCCGGCGATCTCCCGGAGGCTGCTGCGGACCGCCAGCAGCATTGCCAGCAGCACCAGTCCGGTTCCGCAGAGCCAGCCGGCGTTGGCCAGCAGCGGCAGCCGGGGGTCGGTCTGGGCCAGCCAGAGGCAGCCGATCGACCCCGCCCAGAGCAGCAGTGCGACCGCGAGCGTGGTCGTGGTTGCCAGGTGCTCCCGCAGTCCCAGCACGGCCCAGGGAGCGGTCAGCAGCAGCCCCGCGACGCCGCAGACAACCCACCAGCCGAGGCCCGAGGGGCCGAACGGGGTCGCGGTGAGTTCAAGGACCGCGGCGGCGACCGCCGGCCCGAGCGGCATCGCGGTCGCAGCCGCGGCGATGACCCAGATGACTCCGAGCCAGCCCCAGGCCCGGAATCGGCCGGCCACGGCTGCAGGGTGGGATCGCCGCACCGACCGGACCCGGCGGGCGGCGGCCGCGGCGAGGAGCAGGAACACCTGCGACAGCCAGCCTGCCAGCGTGGCGGTCCCGTGGAGGCTGAGGCTGGTGCGGACCAGTTGCATGCTGGCGGCGTAGGGGCCCGAATCGGGGAGTAATTCGTGGTTATAGAGTTGTCTGGAGCACTCCGGAGCAATCGCGACGCAACAGCTGCAGGCGATCCCCAGGCCGGAGCCGGCCAGGGCGAGCCAACTGGTGGGCCGGGCTGTTCCCTGCGGCTGGAGAGCAGCCTGCGGCCCCGCGTCGCTGCCGGCGTCGTCGGCTGGCGTCACCGCCGCGGGCTCAACCGTCCCGCCGGAACCGTCGGCCTCCGACGGGGCGGCGGCAGTTGCCGCCGCGACCGGCCACTGCGGTTGGCTGCCGCCGAATATCCGAGTGCCTGCCATCGTCGCTGATTCCCTTCAGCCGCTGCAGCCCCGCGGGCCGCTGATCGTCATGCCGCCCGCGGGCCGCGGCGAGCGGCTGCGGGGACCTTGGGCGGCTTGAGCCGTCCCCGCCCGCTGCGAGTTTCCGGGATCTCCCGGTGTGGGGCCCTGGTGTCGTTCACCCCCTCGTCATTGGGTCGATCGGCGGGAGACGCGGTGGAGGTGAGCGAATCCTGACAGCCACCGTGCGACCGGCGCAGTCCGCATGACCGACGCGGGGCGCTTGGACGAATCTCCCCTCGTTTGCCGACCGTGCGGGGCTCAGGTACGATCCGGACGCGTGCGTTCGACGGCCGGCGTCGGACCGCTGTTTGCTGCCCGCTTTCGCGGAGATGCCGATTTATGGCCTACACCCTGCCCCCTCTGCCCTACTCCTTCGACGCCCTTGAGCCGCACATCGATGCCCGGACGATGGAGATCCACCACGACAAGCACCATGCCGCCTACGTTGCCAACGTCAACAAGGCTCTGGAAGGCAGCCCGCTGGCCGAGTTGCCGGTCGAAAAACTCGTCGGTGATCTTGAGCAGGTGCCGGAGGCGATCCGGACCGCGGTCCGCAACAACGGGGGCGGCCATGCGAACCACAGCCTCTTCTGGGAGTCGCTCGGCGGCGGTAAGGGAGGTGAACCGACCGGCGACCTCGCCGCGGCGATCACCTCGGTGTTCGGTGGCTACGCCAATTTCCAGGAGGCCTTTACCAAAGCTGCCATGACGAGGTTCGGCAGCGGCTGGGCCTGGCTCTCACTCGACCCGCAGGGCGGGCTGATCGTCGAGAGCACGGCGAATCAGGACAGCCCCCTGATGCACGGGAACACGCCGCTGCTGGGCGTCGACGTCTGGGAGCACGCCTATTACCTGCTTTACCAAAACCGCCGAGCCGACTATGTCCAGGCGTTTTACGGCGTCGTCGACTGGGATGTCATCGGCCGGCGGTTCGCCGCCGCCAAAAAGTAGCGGCGATTCGTCGCCGTGAAGCGCTCGCCCACAACGTGCCGGGCCGCCTCTCGAGGCCGCCCGGCATTTTTTTTGCTCTTCGCGAGGATTGGGCAAAGGCTGCCGTTGACATTCTGCCGAAAGAACCCGTATTCCCAGCCCCTCGTGCCTGACCGCCATGACCGGGAGAGGATTCGATGCAGCCAGCCCTGAGAAGCAACGCCGCCAGCCGATTTGCGTCCGGCCCCGCCCGCCAGTGCCGCCGATTGGCGGCAATCCACCGCTCCCGAGGCGAGCCCTTCCGCACTGCAGACAGCCTGCCCGCCGGCTGGCCAGGCTGCCGGGACGGTGAACGACGGGTCGTCGGCCTGCTGCTCGCAGCGATGCTGGCAGTCGGACCGCTCGGCTGCAAAAGCGGCTCGTCGATGGGCGGTTCATGGTGGACGCTCGGCATGGGTGGTCCCGATGCAGCCACCCTCGCTGAAGCGCCGCCGTTTGAGGGCGATCTGACGAAACCGTCGGCGACGGCAACGCCTTATCCGACCACGTCGACTCCCGAAGGCTATGCCCTCGCCGAGACGGGGGCGGAGACCGGCCAGCCCAAGGCTGGGCAGCCGGCGCCGACGGCCGTTGCCGCGACACCCCCCGCGCCGGTGACTTACGGTTCGACGCCGCCGGCCCCCGCCGGGTCGCCTCCCGCTGTGAACGGCAAACTGCCCGCCGACCGGGGAGCAGTCGCGGCGATGACGCCGGCGACCGGTGCCGCCCCGCAGGTCGGTCCCTACCAGACCGTCCCAACTCCACCGCCTGCCGCTGCGTCGAGCCCCGGCCAACTCGACGGGCTCGCCAATCGCGCTGCCGGCGAATCGGGCCTGCCCCAGCCGGCGAGTCGCTTCAGCCCTCCACCCGCTCCGGCCGGCGGGATGGCGTCGAGCCCCGCGACGGGGCCGGCGACCGGGTCGAGCCGATTCTCATCGATCGCCGACCAACGGGTGGCGACAGCCCCTTCCGGGAGCCGTTTCAGCAGCCCGCCTGCTGCCGGCAGCGCACCGCTGCTGCCGGCACGGGGCCAGCCCGCAGCGGAGAGTTCCTCTGGAGGTTCGGCGACCGGACGGTACGGGGAGGCGACAGCCTCGGCGTTTTCAGCCGGTCAGTCGGCGGCGACGCCTCCTGCCGGAAACGCGTTCAGGCCGACGCAGTCGCCAGCCGTAGCGAGTCCGGCGTTTCCCGCCAATTCCGGTTCCCGGGAAGCCTCGCCGTCGCCGACGGAGTTGCCGGCCGCCCCCACCTCGCGTCGCCGTGATCCCGGGTATCGGCCCGGAGGGACGTCGAGCTACCGTCTGACAGAGCCGGTCTACGCCGAGACGGGAAGCCGCGGGCCGGCCTCGGTCGCAGGCTCCGAGACAATCGGTGCAGGCGTGACACCAGCCGCTTTTGAGGCCGCCACGCAGCCGGGCCAGACGCTGCCGCCGGGCCGGCCGACAGGCCTGCCTGCGGTCACCAGCCCATGACGATGTTCGACTCGATCACCTTGCGGGCCCGGTCGAGGTCATCTCCCGTTTCGTGCATGTAAAGCCGGATCGCATGCAACTTGTCGCCAGAGGCCCGGGCAAGACAGTCCCGGGCCGTGGCGCAGGGCCGTGGCGGCTCGAAATCGTCGTCGGCGGAGAGGAGCCCCAAGGCGGCCTTGGAGATCACCCAAGTATCCCGCGGCCGCCGGGTGAGTCGCAGGATTTTTTCCTGCGGGTAAGCGTCGGCGACGACTGCCGTTGCCGCCCCCTCGTCGGCAGCCCACGAGATGATGATGTGGGCTTCGGTTTCGATCTCAAACAGCGGCATCAGACACGATTCCTTCTTGTCGCACATCCAGCGGCGGTGCGCCGCGAGCCGCTGACGACTGCGGCGAAGGCAGCACGCTTTCCGGCGGACGTCGAGGACCTCCGGCAGGAAGTGGTCATCGGGCGGCACCGTCACCCGCGTCGCTGGCTGACGCCACCGCGGCCGCCATCAGCGATGGTGGTCCCGCCGTGCTGGAGCCTAGCAAACACGGTTCTAAGTCTACCATCGCGGGGTGCAGGAATCGGAGACACCGGAGAATCGGCCGGATTTTCGCGCGTTGCCCCCGGTGGGTGAACGGACCGTTGACCGCTGCCCCGACCGCGGGGAGGCCGACGCCTGCTGCGGCCGATGGTACGATGCAGTGTGTGAGCAGACTGGAAAAGAAAGTCTGCCGCCGCACCATGCGGCGTTCTGCAACCGCGAACGCCCTTGGCGTGTTCGGAAGTTGTCCACGTCAGGGCCGCGGCTGCTCAGCCCCTCGCAGAACCGCGGCGTCAACGCCGGGCCGCCGGAGGAAGCAATGCGTTACGACCGCGATGGATTTCCGATTCCGCCTGCGTTTGATCTGCCCGATCCTGCGACGGCCGAGGCGGGGTTGCCGAGCCCCGACACCCCGCCACCGCGGCGGCGGGGCCGGCCTTCGTGGCGGAAGCGGCTCGTCGTGCTGGCGCTGCTCGCCGGGCTGGTGATTCCCGGGCTTCTCGGGCCGCAGTTGATGCCGACGATCCGGGCTGCGGTCGTCAACTGGTCGCTCGACCGGGCCTACGCCTGTCAGGCGGCTGACGACGTCGGCGGCGCGATCACCCATCTCAGCCGGGCGGTGGACTGGCATGGCGATCATCCCGATCTGCTCTGCATGCGGGCGCTTTTGCGGCTGGAGAACCGCGACCCGCAGGCGGCCCTCGAAGACCTTCGGCAGGCCGCTGCCATCGCCCCCCTGGCGACGCAGCCGTTGCGAATCCGCGCGGTTGCCCACGTGGTGCTCGGCGAGGCCGACGCCGCAATCGCGGCGGCCGATCGGGCGGCTGAACTGGCCGGCGACGAGTCCGCCGCCGCCCTCAACCATCGAGCCTACATTCGGGGGCTCGTCTCCCGCGATCTCGAAACGGCGTTGGCCGATATTGAGCGGGCCGTGGCCGGGGAATCCGACCCGCCGCCGGCGTACGTCGATACCCACGGTTTTCTGCTGCACCTCGTGGGCCGGCATCAAGAGGCGATCGATCGACTCAATCTGGCAATTTCGGCGATGCAGGGTCAGCGGCGGGATTTCGCCCGCCGTTTCGGACGCTCGCGATCGACGGCGGCGGCCGTGCGGCTGCGGGAGATCGACCAATCGCTGGCGGTCATGCACCATCACCGCAGCCTCGCCTGCCGGGCCGTCGGACTCGCCGGACAGGCTGAGCAGGATGAAGCGGTGGCCCGCGAAAAGGGCTTCGATCCCAGCCGGGGTATCCTCTAACGCACCGCGTCTGCCGGCAGCCCTCGCCGCGGACAGCCTCCGAACAAGCCCATCGCGAGAGCAGTTCAGCGGCTGCCCCGGCCGACTGCCGCGTCGGTCGCCGGCTCGGTGGCCACCCGCGGCAAAAACCGACCCGCCGCCCACCGCCCCCTTTCGGCGGCGACGGGTTTGCTATACTTCGGCCGATGGAGATTTGCCCGGCCCGCCCGCAGGGTGCGACGGGGGTGTAGCTCAGTTGGTTAGAGCGCCAGCCTGTCACGCTGGAGGCCGCGGGTTCGAGTCCCGTCACCCTCGCTTTGCTTGTCAGCCCCGACCCGGTCAGGCGGAGGTTCCCGGGGCCGCTGAGCGTCCGCTGGCGGACCTGAAGACGCCTTGACGGTGTCGACTGTCGCCGCCGACGGCCGTGGCGTTCCCCTTTCCGAATCGGGTGGCTGCAGCCGGGATTGTCGCGGCCGCCACTGCCGGTCTCTGGTGTCATGCCCGTTCCCGCTTCCGGCAGAGCCGTCGTCACCGGTGCCGCGAGCGGCTTTGGCCGGGAGGTCTGCCGGCAGCTGGCCGTTCGTGGCTGGGAAATTGCCGCCGTCGACCAGCCTGCCGTCGGCGGCGACGATTGGGCGAGTCTTCGCGCCGAGGTCGAAACCGGCGGCGGCAGCCTGATTCCGCAGCCGTTCGATGTTCGGGAACCGGACCGGTGGCAGGAGTTGGCGACGGGCCTTGTGGCCGACTGGCCGGCGGTCGATCTGCTGGTCAATGCTGCCGGCGTCGGGGCGACGGGCGAGGTCGGTGGCCTGCCGGTTGAACAGTGGCGGCGGGTGATCGACACCAATCTGCTCGGCACGGCAATCGGCTGCGAGACGCTGCTGCCCCGGCTGCGGCAGAACCGCCGGCCCGGCCGGCTTCTCAATGTCGCTTCCATCGCCGGCCTGCTGGCCCCGCCTTCGATGGCCGCCTATGCGGCGAGTAAAGCCGGCGTGGTGGCGTTGTCTGAAGCAATTGCCGGCGAGTGTCGAGGGCGGCCGACGGTCACCGTGGCCTGCCCGGGCTTTTTTCGATCCGGCCTGCTCGGCTCGTGGCACTTCAGTGACAGCCGGGAGCAGGCCGAGGCGCACCGGCGGATGGAGGCAACCCGGTGGACCTCGGCCACGGTCGCCGAGTCGGTCCTCGCGGCGACGTTCGCCGGCCGGCGTTACGCAGTTCCCGGCCGGCAGGCCCGCTGGCTCTGGCGGCTCAAGCGGTTGGCTCCGACGGTCGCTACCGGCCTGATCAGCCGGGTCTACCATCGGCTCGAGCAGCGGTGAGCGGGGCAGGAGACCGGCTGCCGCCGCGGCTCACTGGCGGGACGCGGGCGGCTGGCAGATTCTGTTCAGGCGATCTCGTCGAGTTCCTTCAGCCAGGCCCGGATCTCGTTTTCGTACTCGCTGGCGAGGCCGCCGACGATCAGCTGCCGGTGGAAACTGGCCGCCCCCTCTTGCATCAGGTCGGCGTCTTCGGCGCTGGGGAACCGCCGGCTGGGATCGGCGGCGACCAGCCCGCTGCAGAAGTTCATCAACAGTTCATTGCAACTTACCTCGCTCGGCAGGATCTGCGGCAGCCGGTGGGCCAGCGACCGCTTGGCCTCGAGCAGGTCGCGGAACGAGTTGAGTCCGGCAAACGGGGGCTGCCCGCTGAGCATCTCGATCAGCACATAGCCGAGACTGGCGAGGTCTGACCGGGGCGAGTGGTCCCGGCCTTCAAGCACCTCCGGTGCCGCATAGGCCGGGGTGCAGGTGCGGTTGGCCGGCATCGTTGCCAGGGTGACGGCCGAACCGATATCGATGATTTTGGCGTTGCCGGTCCGCTTCACCATGATGTTCGAGCTTTTGACGTCACCGTGCAAAATGCCGCTGCGGTGCAACGCGGCGAGGGCGGCGAGGCACTCCCGGACGATGGCGATGGCGACGCCCGGCTTGAGCCGCGACTGACGGGGGCCGGGGGTGACGATGACCCGGTTGAGATAGTCCCAGCGGTCCCCGGTGACACACCCGCGGGTCTGGGCGAGGAGTTCTGGGGCCAGCAGCCGGGAGAGGTCGTAGCCGTCGATCCACTCCATCTCCATGATCCGGATGCGGCGTTGCTCAACGAAGTTTTGGACGTCGAGCAGGTTGTCCTGCTGGATCTGGGCGACCTGCGACGAGACCCGGGCGATCCGCTCCATGGCCTGGTCGTAGGCCGCCTCCGACTCGTACCGCTCCGGCGAGAAGACTTTCAATGCCACCGGCAGGGTGAACCCGTCGGTGCCGCGGCGGGTCGTCAGGAAGACGACACCCTGGCCGCCGGAGCCGAGCCGGCGGCCGAGCCGGTGATGCTCGGTCCAGTTGAGCCGGCCGCCCTCGAGAATCTCGCCATACCGACAGAGCAACTCGTCCGGGCAGCGGCCGCCGAGTTCTCCGACGGCTGGGATCGTCGGCCTCCCCTCCTGGAAGACCGTGCTCGACATCGTGATATCGCTGCTGTCCATCGCATCCATTGTCGCAGCCATGCTCCTGGTGTTGCTGACGACCGCCGACGGGCTCCGGAAGGCCGGTTGCCCGCGGGGGTTCAAAATGGCAGTGGGGGGCCGTCCGGCGGAGGAAATCCGAGTTGTTTGTCGACCGCGTTAATCAACGATTGCCCCTCTGAGTATCGTACGAGGTTGGCGCAAAACAAATCGGTCATCCGGTCGATCCGGGTGGCCGACTGTCCGCCGACGTGGGGGGTCAAGAGCAGGTTTGGCGCCGTCCACAGGGGGCTGTCGGCAGCCGGCGGCTCCTCCGGGGTTACGTCGAAGCCGGCCGAGTCGAGCCGGCCTGAGGCCAGCCCCTCAGCCACCGCCGCCGCCACCACCAGCCCGCCGCGGGCGACGTTGACGAGGATGCAGCCCGGTTTCATTCGGGACACTGCCTCCGCATCGATCAGTCCGTGGGTCTGCGGGGTGAGCGGAGCGGTGAGAAACACGAGGTCAGCCTCGGGCAGCAACACCTTAAACGCTTCCGGACCGGCGAGTTCAGCGAGGCCTACCGCCGGCTGATCGGGGAAATAGTCGGTGGCAAGCAGTCTGGTTTTCCAGGGGCCGAGGACCTCTGCCAGCCGTCGGCCATTGCCGCCGAAGCCGACGATCAGCACCGTTGCGGCCATCAGATCGCGGGTGGGCCGTCGGGTGAACTCCCGCCGCCGCTGCTGGTCGAGAAACAGCGGAATCCGCCGGGTGCAGGCGGTTGCCAGAGCGAGGGCCTGCTCGGCGACCTGATCGGCGAGTACACCGGAGGCGCTGGTGACGACGACCTCGGAGGCGACGACGCTCGGGGTGAGGCAGTGGTCGAGGCCCGCCGCTGACGACTGAATCCACCGGAGCCGGCCGGCGGCGATCGTTTCGTCCCAGGGCACGGGCACCTTTGCGTGGCCGCAGAAGATCTCGGCCGTTGGCAACAGTTCGGCAACCCGTTCCTGTCCGGCAGCGATCACGGTCGCCGCCGGGCAGGCCCGTTGAATCTGTTCAACGTGCCGCGGTTCGGCGGGGTAGCAGAGAACGATTCGAGGGTGCGACACGGGAGGCGGAAATTCGATGATGAGGCCGAACTGGCAGCGTCTGAGCGAATTCGTTCCCGAAATCGGGCGAGGGCCGATCCGCGGCCGTCCGAACGACCCTCCGTTGTCGATTATGCCGGTTTTTGGGAATTGGCGTCAGCGGGCGGTCGCCGGAGACTGGATTCAGCCGGCGGTTTTTGGCACAAATGATTGTCAGCGGCGGCGCAAAATGCCCGCCCGCTGGGCCTGATCGTTTCTGGGGGTATGGTTTTCATACGGTTGCGGCAGGCCGCGACATGATCATTTCGTCGTTCCCCAGACGGCCGCCACCCGCGGAGTTCGCATGAATTGGCCCCGAAGCACACTGCTGGTTACGGTCGCACTTTCGTTCCTCCGAATCGTGATCGGCCTGCATTTTTTCCTTGAGGGGTCCAGTCATCTGCGGGACCCTGGCTGGTCGAGCGCGGGATTCCGGAAGGCGGCGGTCGGGCCGCTCGCCGAATTCCTGCGGGCGGATCTCCCGGAAGTTGGCGACTGGTCGGCCACGCTCGGAGATGTGTCGGGGGGGCCGCCGACCGACGTTGACGGTGCCGCAGACGCCTGGCGGGCCTCGGTGGTCGACGATTGGCGAGGGCTTCTGCAACGGCGGAATGACCTGCTTGCGGCCGCCGGCGCCGCGGTCGATGCCAAGGCCGCCGAGGCGGCGGTTGTCGAGGCCGACGAGAAACTCGCGGCAATGCTCGCCGACGATCGCGATGATCTGCTGGAATACCGTCGGGAGCGGCAGCGACTCGCAGACATGGAAACGTCGCCGATGGCCCGCGACCTGCCGTATGTTCAGAGCCGCATTGCAACGAAACGCCGGGAACTTGGGACGCAGGCCTCCGCCTGGATGGACCAGGCGGCGGCGATCGGAGGAGAACTCGTCAACGCCTGGGATCAGCCGCTGGCACCCGACGCGCGGCGACTGGCGGCGACCGCCGCCGAGCCGACTGCCCTCTGGAAGGCCGACCGCTTTGTCAGCTGGTCATTGGTTACCATCGGGGCCGGCCTGGTCGTCGGGTTGCTGACCAAGTTTCACGCTGTCGGCGGAATTTGCTTTCTGCTGACGGTCGTCGCCTCGCAGCCGTTCTGGCTGCCGTCCGCCCAGGAAACCTATGACCAGTGGGTCGAGATCGCCGGGCTTCTGGTCCTGGCCTCAGTTCCGATCGGCGGCTGGTCCGGACTCGACTACTTCCTGACACCGCTGGTGCAACGGTGCTGTCCTGTGCGCGGCTGTCACCGCCCCGCGGACTGAGCGGTTTTGCCGCCCTTCCTCCCCTTTCCATCCATCCGCCGCTTCCCGGAGAGACCGACGATGAACCTGACCCCGGAACAAAAAACGATCGGCAAGGAAAACTTCACTGAGGCGGTGAACATCACCCGCCGCGACTTCCTCTCGGGCACCGTCGCTGCCGGGTTGGCGACGGGGGCGGGACTCGGCTCGATCTACTTCGGCTACGGGGCGAGCGTCGGCGATCCGCTGCGGGTCGGTTTCATCGGCACGGGCGATGAGGGGAGCGTGCTGATCGGGGCCCACAATCCCGACTACCTCAATGTCGTCGCGGTTGCCGATATTCGGCCCTACAACATCTTCCGGGCCTTCCATGGCGACAATTCCAGCCCGAATGCCCAGCGGGTGCGGCCGGGCTTGTTGGCAAAATATGGCTGGAAAACCGAGGATGCCGCCCGCAAGCAGGTCAAGGTCTACGGTGCCTACGAAGAACTCCTCGCCGACGACGACATCGAGGCCGTGGTGATCGCCCTGCCGCTGCACCTGCATGCCGAGGCGGCGATCAAGGCGATGCGGGCCGGCAAGCATGTGCTGACCGAAAAGCTGATGGGCCACTCGATCCACGAGTGCAAGGAGATGGCCCGCGCCTCGAGAGCGACCGGCAAACTGCTGGCAACAGGGCATCAG
>CAZIQV010000031.1:0-10264 GCA_964541275.1 uncultured Chitinophagaceae bacterium
GCTTTGTCGGCGACGGGATCAACGATTCGATCGCCCTGAAGAAGGCCAACGTCTCCATCTCCCTGCGGGGAGCCTCGACGATTGCCACCGACACGGCCCACATCGTCTTTCTCGACGAGGGCCTCGCCCACCTCTGCGAACTCCGCGACATCGCCCGGAACCTGCACCGGAACGTCAAGCGAAGCTGGAACATGATCGTGATCCCCAACATCATCTGCGTCGCGGGGGTGTTTACGGCCGGCTTTGGCATCTGGGCGAGCGTTGTCTTCAACAACATCACCGCCGTGGCGGCGTTGGCCAACGGCCTCTGGCCGATGCGGCAGGTGGCGGCCAACGAAAAGAAACGGCGGCAGGCCCTGACAGCGGCGGCCGAGGGCAATGGCGAGGCTGCCGGCCAGCCGGTGACGCGGTCCGCAGGCGGGTCGCCCGTCGCACCGGCCAGTGCAGGCCCGCAGCCGCCCGCGAACGGCCGGCCCGCCGATACCGGTTCCAACGGCCATGCCGGCAAGGGCCCGGCGTCGAGCGGCGCGGCCGACAATGGTCGGTTGGGCACGGACGCCGGCGGAAATGGTTCGGCGGCAACCGCGGGCGACGCCGCCCGCCGAGAGATCGGTTTTGAGGCGAGCGGATTTCCGGGCTGATTGCTGACGCTGCCGCGCGGCTGCCGGCCGACCGGTCAGCTCACGGCCGGGGGAAGGAAATGGCACCGATGCCGGCAGGTCTGCAATCCGAGCGAGCGACAGCCGCGGCTCCTCTTGCGGTTCGCGTCGATCAGCGTCGCCGGACGGTCTTTGTCCAGTCACCCGCTCTGCGGCGCGGGCAGGCCGGTTCGCGGATGCGGTTTCTGAGCCGGGCCTTCACCTGCCCGCAGGTGCACCGCGTCAGCGTCAACGCCCGCGCCGGCACGGCCGAGATCGGTTTCCTGCCCTCGCCGCTGCCGCTGCCGGCACTCGTTGCCGACCTCGCCCGGGTCCTTCGCGACGCCCCTGCCGGCGAGGCGGTCGCTCTGCCCCGCGACTGCCTCGACCGCGGCTGCGTCACGGTCGAACGGCTCGGCGGGAGGTTGACGACCTGGCGGGTCGGTTCGACCCGTCCCGACGTGCTCCGACTGCGGCATTTCCGGCTGCGGCGAGACCGCGTCCTGGCCCGCAGGCTGGAGCGGATGCTGCTGGCGATTCCCGGCGTCAAGGAAGCTCAGCTGACGGCCTGGACCGCCGACCTCGTCGTTCGCTTCGACCCGCAGCGGCTCGACACTGAGACGCTGCTGACGGTGCTGCAGCATGCTGTCGACGAGCAGGCTGGAACCCCGCTGGGAGCGTCGCCGCTGGAGATGGCCAACACCTCCGCGACGCTCGGCATCGCCGCGTTGGCCGACTTTGTCGTGCCGGCGCTGGCGCCGGTGAGCGGCTGCCTGCTCGTCGGCAACAATCTCCGGACCTTCGCGGCGGTCGCGGGCGACATCCGCCGTCGGCGGGTCGGGATGCCGACGATCGCCACGGCGATCATTCTCGGGACGCTGGCGACGGGGCAGTTCCTCGCCTCGGGCATCATGGCCTGGTCCTACGATTTCTGGAAACGGCGGCACCGGCGGGACATCGACGCCGAACGCCGGCTGCTGCTTGACGACGCGATTCCGCTGCCGACCTGCTCAAGCCTCAGCCGCGACGGCGGCCGGGCCCAGGTGCGGCCGCTGGAGGACTTCGCGGCGGGCGATCGCCTGCGACTCACGACCTGGGATGTCGTGCCGGTCGACGGCGTTGTGCAGGCCGGCGGCGGCGTGATCGATGAACGGTGCGTCCGGGGCATTGCCGGCGGCCGGTCGGTGGGGCCCGGCGACCGGCTGCTGGCCGGCACCATGCTGCTCGGCGGCACCCTTGAAATCGAAGCGACCGCGGCCGTCGCCGATTCCCGGATCAGTCGGATCGCCAGCATGCTCGGCGAGGCCACGTTGCACCGACCGGGCCGCATGGCCCCGACAGCCCAGGCGGAACGATTCGCCGAGGAGATGGCCGGGCCGACGCTGGCCACCGCAGGTCTGGGGTTGCTGGCCGGTGACGTCAGCACCGCCGTGGCGATCCTGCGGCCCGACTATGCCAACGGCGAGGCGGTGGCCGTCTCGTTCGAGGATCTCGATGCGGTCGCCTGCGGGCTCGCGTCGGGCTTCCTGCTGAGTTCTGCCGCCGCGGTTGATGCGCTCGCCGCCATCGACGCCCTGGTGGTGGTCGAGCATGACGCCCTTGCGGACCGGGGCCTGGAATTGGTCGGCGTTGAGACTTCCCTTCCCGAGGAACGGGAAGCGGTGCGGTGGGCCGCAAGCCTCGCCCGGCACCTCGCCTGCGAGCGACGCACCGCGCTGGTCGAGGCGGCCCGGCGGCGGCGGTGCGTGCTGGTCGATCCGCCGGTCGACTCGTTCGGTGATGCGGCCGGCCTGGCGATCACCTGCCGGCACGGCGGCCGGACCTTCGTCTTGCGGGACGCAGTCGCTGCGGCCGCCGGGAGTCCGGCTCCGCTGACCCTCGAGATCGACGGTGTGCCGGTGGGCCGGTTCACCTTCCGCGAGACGCCCCGGCGGCGGTGCCGGCTGACGGAGCAGTTGCAGAGACTCAGGCCGATTCATACCGTGCTGCACGCCGCTGGTCCGGCCGGGGATCGGTCGGGCGCGAGCGGCCGGTTCACCGATTTGGGGTTTGCCGAAATCCGCGAGGGAACAGCGCCGGAGGCGGTCGCAGAGACCGTTCGGACGCTGCGCAAAGCCGGCCGCCGGGTGGCCGTTGCCGGGACGACGCCCGCCCTTGCCGCGGCGTCCGGGATCGCCGACCTGGTGATCGATCTCGGCACGGGGGGCGAGATCGCGGCCTTGCCGGCAGCCGTCGGCATGGTGTCGCTTGCGGGTCGGCTCGACACCCTGCCCTCGCTGGTGGCGGCCGCCGGCCAGCGGAAAGCCCGGCTGGCGGCTGCCCGCCGATTGAGCATCCTGCCCAACGTTGCCTGCGTGGTCGGGGCATTTTTTCTCGGATTCACCAGCCTCGTCTCGGCTGTCGTCACCAACGTCGGCACCTTCGGGATTTACAACCGTTCCGCCCGGCGGCTGCATGCCAATCGGCGGCAGCACTGGCTTCAGCACCGTCCAACCCTGCCGGTGCGACTGCGGGCGATGCAGCCGGCGACGCCGGCGGTTTCGCAGGCGGCCAATCCCAAGGCCGACCGCGCGGAGGATGTGAGCGATCGATGAGAAATGGCGTTTCGTCTGCTGTGGCCCGGCCCGGGGCCGATTACACTCGCGGTCTGGTGGAGCTTCGCCCGAAGTCGACCTCCGAGAACGATCGCCAGCCGGACGCAACCGACGAGCAGATTTCCATGGCCGACCCGGACCCGGCCGAGATCGATTCGCAGGCCGCACTCGACGCCCGGCTGGCGGCGTTGCCGAAGGAGGTCGGTGTGCTGCTGGTCACGATCGGGACGATGGGCGTGGTCCTGCCCGGTATTGTCGGGACGCCGGCGTTGCTCGCCGGTGGACTGATGCTCTGGCCCCGCGGCTTCCGCGTGGTCAACGGCTGGTTGCAACGGAAGTGTCCGAAAATTCATGGGCATGGCATGGCCCAACTGGTCCGCTACCTCGACGACCTTGAGCGCCGGTATCCGACCTCCAACAGCAAGGGATCACGATGACCGCAAGCCCGCTTCCCCCCGATACCGCACCCGGCCCGCACGACCCCGCGGCCGCCTCCAGACTGTCGCCCTACGAGGCGGCCCGCGTCCGGGAGATCGCGGCCTGGAAGAATACCCGTGTCAGTCGTCTGACTGAGGTGATCGATACGGTGACCGCGCCGGTGACCTGGCTGGTGGGACATTTCATTCCCCGCAAGGCCGTGACCAGGGTGGTGACCTCGATGGAATGGGTGGCCCATCGGTCCGACCCGATCAACGAGGTGCTCAAGGCGGCCGGTGTCGACTCGCTGGCGGCACTCCGCGACGGCCGACTCGAGGAGTGCGACGCCCTGGCCTCGATGTTCACCGCCCGGGCTGAACGGTTTGCCGTGGTCGAGTCAGCCGCCAGCGGCTTCGGCGGGCCGCTGTTTCACGTGCCTGCCCAACTGATTGCGGCCCTGCGGTCAATCACGCGGATTGGCCATTGCTACGGCTACGAACTGGACGACGAGGTGGGGCACGGGGTGGTTCTTGACGTGCTGGAGATCGCCACCCTCGACTCTTTGGCTGAGCGGCAGCAGCTGATTGAACGGCTTCACGAGGCACTCGATCGGCACGAGCGGGCGGTTCCCGGCGGCGAGGATCTGCTGCACCGGACCAGCCGCAATCTGATCGCCGAGGAGGCGGTTGACCTGATTCCGGTCGTCGGGACGGCGGTCTCGTTCCTGTTCGACAGCCAGTTTATGCACGCGATCGACGAGGCGGCCCGGCGGGTGTTTCAGGAGCGGTGGCTGAGGGACCACGGCCGGCTGAGAGAGATTCCGCCGGCGGCCGTTGAAACCCGACGGAGCAGTCTTGAGGAGTTCGGCCTCGCCCTCGGGCAGGGCCTTTACTGTATCGGGGCCGTCACCGGTTTTACGGTCAGCTTTCCCTGCCGACTCGTGCAGCACGCGGTCGGCCGCGGCGGCAACCCCGTCAGCCGCGGTGCCCGGCAGGGGACTGACCGGGCCGTCAACGATGCCCGCGAATTCCTCGCCGGCATGAAAAATTCGTACGAGGATCAGGCGGTGACCGTCGAGCCGCAGCCGGTGTGACCGGACGCCAGCGCCGGCGTCGCCGCTGACCGGCGGCAGAAACATTTGCTCAAATTTGCACGAAGACCGCCGGGAAACTACAGTTTTCTAAAGACCAAACCGGAGAAGCGGACATGACCGACGCAAACGCTGCAGCTCAGGAATCGACACCCTCAGACCCCCTTGCCGCGGTCGCCGACGCGATGCAGCAGGCGGCCTCAAGCGTGCAGGACGGCGCGACAGCCGCCCGCGACGCTGCCGAGAAGGCCCTGCCCTCGGTCGGCCTTTTTGCCAACCGTTTCGTCTACACCACCTGCTACGCCGTGTCTTACGGGGTGGTTTTTCCCATGGCGCTCGTCGCGCTCTCCGTGCCTCAGAACAACCCGCTGGTGCACGGCATGATCGATGGCTCGCGGGCGGCCCGAAACAAGGTCGATGAACTACTCGGCGGAAGCGGCGAAGCCCAGTCGGCAGGAGACGAGACTGCCTGACCGGCTGCGGCTGCGATCAGTCGCAGCTGCCCGCGCTGCCCACGGCCAGGGCGACATCGGTGAGTCCCTGGGCAAGCCGCTGGGCGTTGGTCAGGCTCTGCTCCCAAAGCCTCCAGAGTTCCATCGCGGCCCGGGGACGTCGGCCGATCAACCCCAGCGCCGCTCCCATCCGCCGCATGGTTGATTGTGGCCTGCCGAGGCCGGCCACACCGCGGGGCAGTGTTTCCGCGGCGGTGTCGGAAATGACGCGGCAGGCGAGCATGCCGATTCCCTCCGTTGCGGCGACGCCAGCGACAGCCGCCGACTCCATGTCGACGAGACCGGCACCGGTGGCCGCTCGGAGCGCTTGCTTGGCAGCCGCATCGGCAACGACGTCGGCGACCGTGACGAGGCTCAGGCCGCCCGGGGGATGGGCCGTCCAGAGCGATTCGGCCAGCTCCCGGTCAACCGCACGCGGCGGCTGGTTTGCTCCCTGAGCATCGAGCAGTTCGGCCGGAAAAACCAGCTGGCCCTTGTGGAGCACCGGGTCGAGGCCTCCGGCAAAGCCCGCTGACACCAGCCGCTCGGGCCGGTGGCCGTCGCTGAGCAATTGCGCGGTCCGGGCGGCGGCGGCGGCCCCGATGCCGCTGATCGCCCAGGCGACCCGTTGCCCGGCCAGCGTGCCCTCACCAACGCTCAACCGGGAGCCGCGGTAGCTGACCGGGTCGGCCACGAGCCGCTCAAAGGCATGGGCCTCAATCGGCAGAGCGAAGACGATCCCCAACTGGCAACGCCGGACGGCGGGCGAAGAGTTCCCCATCACCGCAGCGTCCTCCTTCCGGTCGGCACGCGTGCAGCCGGGACGCCCCCGGGCTGCCGGGAGGCGTTCCTCGGGTGTGCCGCCGGGGCCCGGGTGATGGCGGCCGCAAACCCGACCGTGGGCCGCACGCCGCTGGTGCCGGGCTGAACGCGGGCCCCGGCGAGCTGTTCGGTTGTCACTGCCGCCCGCCCGAGTCCCCGGCGGCCCGCCGCAGGGCGGCTTCGATTGCCCCGGCAACCTGCGTCGCCAGTTCCGCCGATCCCGACGCGGTGTAATGGACGTCGGCGGGTTTCCCGATGGCGGCCAGCTTTGGGAGTGCAAACGCGTAAAGATCGTTGATTTCGACGCCCGCTTTCTGCATGACTTCGGCGGCCGCTGCGTTGTAGCGAACCTCGTCTCCCGGGACCCGGCCCCGGGCGCCCTGCGGCACCGGTGTGGTGGCGCACCAGATCAGCGTCGCCCCCGTTTTCTGCAGCCGGTTGACCAGAGTCGCAAGGTTGCTGCGGTACGCCTCGATCGGGACCTGAACCGGTCCGTCGCCCACCTCGGTAAGCCCGCCGCGGCTGTCGATGTGCTTGAGGTCGTGAAGGCCCCAGTTGAAATGGATCACGTCCCAGTCGCGGTCACCGAGCCAGGCGTCGATCTGTTCGAGGCCGCGGGTGGTCGGGCCGCCGTTGGCGGGAATGCGATGAACGTTTGCCCTGCCGTCGAGCAGCTTTCTCACCGGCAGGGTGTACCCGATTGAGATTGAGTCGCCAATCAGCAGCACCCGGGGAAGACCGGCGACATCAGTGATCGGAGCCAGGGCCGGATTGGGCCGCCGCCGCGGCCGCGGCGGGTCGGCGGCCGCGGCCAGGCTGCTCCAGATGGTGGCGAGGGTGATCAAAGCGACGAGGCGGTTCAGCGAGCTCATCAGCAGACTCCAAAGGGTTCAAGCGGGACATTGCCGGCCGCCGAGACCGCAATCTCTGGCCGTCGCCCGGCGATGCGGGTGTCGCCCGGCCCGCCGCAGGCCACCGACGACAACGTCGCCTGATTTCCGGGATGCCGATCGCCACTGCGGGCCGAGGCAGATTTTTGGTCCTGCCGAACGGGAGAC
Source organism: uncultured Chitinophagaceae bacterium (assembly GCA_964541275.1). GTDB lineage: Bacteria > Planctomycetota > Planctomycetia > Pirellulales > UBA1268 > UBA1268. The sequence goes on from CAZIQV010000031.1 coordinate 7,111, forward strand.
GCCGCCCGCCGGCCGCGACCTGCTGCGACGCCGGAGTATACTCTCCGGCGGCGGGTTTGATCGTTTCTGGGAGGCTTTCGGATGGGCTCTTCTCTGCCAGCGGCCCGCGGACGACGCTGGCTCATTGCCGGTGCTCTCCTGCTCCCCGGAGCGAGCCTCCTGCAGCCGGGAGCGGCTGTGGCGGCTGATGTGGCCGTCGGCGGCCCGGCCATTTCCGTACCGGACGGTTTCGTTGTCGAACAGGTCGCCGGGCCGCCGCTGGTCGAACGGCCGGTGGCGGTCGCCTTCGATGCGGATGGCCGGCTCTACGTCACCGAATCGAGCGGCTCTAACGCCCCGCTGGTCGAGCAGCAGACCGACCCGCGTCACCGGGTGTTGCAACTGCGGGACGCTGACGGCGACGGTCGTTACGACGACCGCAGCGTCTTTGCAGACGGGCTGATGATGCCGCAGGGCTGTCTCTGGCACCGCGGTTCGGTCTATGTCGCCGCCCCGCCGCAGATCCTGCGGCTCACCGATACCGACGACGACGGCGTCGCCGACAGCCGCGTTGTTTGGCACGACGGCGGCACGCTCACCGGCTGTGGCAACGACCTCCATGGTCCAGCCCTGGGGCCTGACGGCCGGCTCTATTTCACCAAGGGTGCCTTCGCGAAGCAGTCGTACGACCTGCCCGGCCGGCCCGGCTGGACGACCCGGGCGTCGCACCTCTTTCGGGCGCGGCTCGACGGAACCGACCTTGAACCGGTGCTCACCGGCGGGATGGACAACCCCGTCGACGTCGCCTTCCGAAGCGACGGCGAGCCGCTGCTGTCGGCGACGTTTCTCCAGCGGCCTGCTGCCGGGCGGCGCGACGGCGTCGTTCATGCTGTCTATGGAGGCGTCTATGGCAAGCAGCACGGCGTTCTCGATGATCATCCGCGAACCGGAGAACTTTTGCCGGTGCTCGCGCACCTCGGGCCGGCGGCCGCCTGCGGACTGCACGTCCATTCGGGGTACGGCCTCGGCGCGGAGTTTCGTGACGATGCCTTCGTCTGCCAGTTCAACCTTCGCAGCGTGATTCGGCTGCGGCTCGAGCGGTCGGGGGCGACGTTCGCGGCGCGGGCCGAGCCTTTCCTCGCCGTCGATGCGGTCGACTTCCACCCGACCGATGTCATCGAGGATGCCGATGGATCGCTGCTGGTCGTCGATACCGGGGGCTGGTACAAGCTTTGTTGTCCAACGTCGCAGCTGGAGAAGCCGGCCGTGCTGGGCGGGATCTACCGGGTGCGGCGCGAGGACACCGCCCCGACCCCTGACCCCCGGGGGCTGGCGATCAGCTGGGAAGCGCTCGGGGTTGCCGAGCTGGCCAGCCTGCTGGCCGACGACCGCCCGGCAGTGGTTGCCCGGGCGATCGAACGGCTGGAGGATGCGGGGCCGGCGGCCATTGCTCCCGCGGCCGCCTTGCTGGGCGGGGAGCCGGGATCCACGGCCGCCGCGCGGCTGGCGGCGGCCAGGCTGCTGACGCGGCTGGAAACCCCGGCGTCGCAGGCGGCGCTGCGGCGGGCCCTGAATGACCCTGCCGTCGAGGTCCGGCAGGCGGCAGCGCACGCTGCCGGACTCCACCGCGATGCGGAGGCGGTCGACGGGCTGGTCGCCATGGCGGTTGGGGACGAGCCGGGGCCGGCCCGCGTCGCAGCCGAGGCCCTCGGTCGCATCGCCGGACAACGGGCGGTCTCCGGGCTGCTCCAAGCCTGCCGTCGGGATGCCGACCGGATGCTGGAGCACGCGCTGATCTACGGCCTGATCGAAGCCGGAACCCCGGAGCTCTTGCGGGAATCGCTGGAGTCTGACATGACCCGGGTCCGGCGGCGGGCCCTCATCGCGGCCGACCAACTCCCGCTGCAGCAGCGGCGACCAGCGTCCCGGGCGGACGCGCTGCTCCGCGGACCGCTCATCGCCGCCTGCCGGGACCCTGACCCCGCTCTTCGCGACACGGCGCTTTGGCTGATTTCGCGGCATCCCGAGTGGGCTGACAGCCTCGCGGCCGACGTTCCGGCAATCCTCAGCCGCATTGCCGAATCGCGGGCTGGCCGGGCGTTTCGCGCCGGCCCGGGCGACCGGCTGCTCGATCGGCTGGCCCGGCTTGCCACCCGCCCGGCGATTGCCGAAGCGATCGCGGCAGTCTGCGCGGAGGCCCCTGCTCCGTCGCCGGCGATCACCGCTGCCGCCCTCGACGTCATGGCTGCTGCCCGCGTGTCGGCGGTTCCCGACAGCTGGGTGGCGGCACTCCGGAAAATCGTGGAGGCGACCGCGGCCCGTTCGGCCGTGCCCGCCGGCGGTCCTGGTGATCGTGGCGAAGGAACGGAAGCGGTGTTCACCGCAGCTCTCGAGACGCTGGGCAGCCTGCCGCTGTCGGAATCGCAGCGAGGCCGCGTCCGGCCCATCCTCTGGACGCTTGCCGCCGATCCCAGGCTGCCGACCCCCGAGTGCCTGCGGGCGATCGCGGCGGCTGATTCACCGAAGACGGTTCCCGATGCTGTTCTTCGCCGGCTCATCGCGGTCCTGGCGACCGGTCTCGATCCGGCGGATCCGGGCGACCGGGGCTCACCGCTCGATCGGACCGCAGCGGCGACGACGCTGGCGGCCGCCGCGGTTCCCGATACGCTCTGGACGGCGGTGGCGACGATGTTCGACAGGCTTCCGGGAAGCGAGGTGGCGGTTCTCTTGCCGGCAGTCAGCAACCGAGGCGGCCGGCCGCTGACCATCGCGATCGAGCGGTTGGCGACGCGATCGCGTTTTGCGGCGGTGCCCCGCGGCGTGTTGGAGGCGGCGGTGGCGGCTGTACCGGCGGAGCTGAAGCCCCGCGGTGAGAGTCTCTTGGCGAGATTTGATGCGGCTAGGCGGTCATCCCGACAGACCTTTCTGCGGTTCGCGGCGAGCCTGCCGGAAGGAGATGCCAGCCGCGGCCATGCCGTCTTTTATTCAAACAAGGCGGCCTGCACCACCTGCCATGCGCTGGCCTACGCCGGCGGACGGGTCGGGCCCGACCTGACCGGAATCGGCCGGATTCGGTCCCCGGCAGACCTGCTCGAGGCGATCGTCCTGCCGAGTGCGAGTTTTGTCCGCAGCTACGAGCCGGTCAGCGTGCTGACTGTCGACGGGTAGCTGTTGA
>CAZIQV010000031.1:10274-12130 GCA_964541275.1 uncultured Chitinophagaceae bacterium
TGAGACTGCCGCCGAACTGGTTCTCCAGACCTCGGCGACGGCAACCGAGCGGATTCCTCGCGAGGCGGTCGAGGACCTTGCGGCAGGCACGGTCTCGATCATGCCAAACGGCTACGACAAGCTGCTGTCGCCGCAGGAGCTTGCCGACCTGGTGGCGTTTCTGGCGGCGACGAAGTGACTCGTTCGGTCGGGCTTCCCGCCCGGCCGGCATCGAGAGGAGGGGGAAATGCTGCGACCCGACAACCGCACCAGGCCGCCGCGGCAGTGTTCACGGCGAACCGCTGTCGGCGGTATCGCCGCGGCCGGAGCGATGCTGCAAACCGGCTGGCCGGCGGTTGGTGAGGGCCGGTCTTCCGGCCGTTCGGCTCTGATCGGTGAGGAGAATGCCCGCCCCGGCACGAGGGACTGGCTGCTGACTCACGTCGAGATCGACCCGGCGACGAAGTACCGCAGCCCGGCGATCGAAGGCTGGTGTTCCGCCACGAGCGTGCAGGCCGGCGACACGCTGACAATCCATGCCAGCACGAGGCCAGCCCGGCGATTCACGATCGACATCTATCGGATGGGCTGGTACGGCGGGGACGGGGCGAGGCTGGTGGCAGAGCTCGGTGAATTCGCCGGCGTCGCCCGGCCCGATCCGCCGGTGGCCGGCAAGCGGCTGCGGCGGTGCGACTGGCCGGCGACGACCAGGGTGACGATTCCGGCCGACTGGCCGAGTGGGGTCTACCTCGGCAAGCTCTCCTGCCTGCCTGAAGCCGGAGCCGCAGGTCCGCAGAGTTACGTGATCTTTATCGTCCGGGATGACCGGCCGGCTGATCTCCTCTTTCAGTGCAGCGATTTCACCTGGCAGGCCTACAACCGCTGGCCCGATCAGTTCGCGCTCTACGACGATGGCCGGCAGCAGTGGTACTGGGGGGGCGGTGTCCAGGTCGGCTTCGACCGCCCCTACGGAAAGTACTGCCAGATTCTCGACCAGCCCTTGTCGGTCGGCTCCGGGGAATGGTTTCTCTGGGAATTTCCCTTCGCCTACTGGCTTGAGTCGCTGGGGTATGACGTTAGCTACATATCGAATCTCGACACCCACAGGGACGCTGCGGGGCTGCAGCGGGCGGCGGGGCTGCTCAGTGTTGGCCACGACGAGTACTGGACGATTGAGATGTTCCGCAACGTCGAGGCGGCGATTGCGGCCGGAGTGTCGGTCGGCTTTTTCTCCGGCAACGCCGTCTGTGGCCGGGTGCAGTTTGATGCTCGGCAGCGGGCCTTTGAGCGGGTCGGTGTGTTTGGACCTCCCGGCGGGACGCGGGAGTTTGCGGCGATGGCGTCGCTCGCGCACGAGCGGCCCTACGCAAACGAATTAATCGGGGCCCATTCGACGGGACCTGTCACGGGTGGCGCGGACTGGATCTGCACCGCGGCCGACCACTGGCTGTATGCCGGGACCGGCATGAAGCAGGGTGACCGGATTCCCGGGGTGATCGGCTGGGAGTGGCACGGGGATCCGGCAACGATCCCGGGGCTTGAGATCGTCGCCACCGGGCCGACCCAGTCTGGACCGGGCAAGCCCAACGGCGGCACCTATACTGCGACGGTCTATCCCGGTCCCGGTCGGAACATCGTCTTTAACGCCGCGACCTGCTGGTGGGCCGACGGGCTGGCGGCACCGCCGGGCTATGTGCGGCCGGCGGTCTACACCGCCCCGCAGGGCCCCGATCAGCGACTGCAACGGATCACGGCCAACGTGCTGGAGCGAATGCTGGCTGGCCGGCGGTCGTGACACCCCGTGGTGCATGGCCGGCAGGACGCCGGCTCCGGCGGCGTGATGAAACCTCCGGCTTTCATCACGCCCGCCCCGAAGC
>CAZIQV010000032.1:0-3636 GCA_964541275.1 uncultured Chitinophagaceae bacterium
AGAGGATAAATGAGCCGCTCGAAGCCAGGTACTGAGTTTTCAGACAGAGCCTAGCGTTCGCCCGCATTCGCGGGCATTGGCCTTGGATGGCTTTGTCCACGGACAGCTAGTCGTCGGCTCGAGAACTCGCAATCAGGGCAATGAACTCGCGGTTGCTCTTGAACTTGGCAAGCTGCTTGGTGAGCTGCTCCATCGCATCAACATGATGCATGCTGGAAAGGGTCCGCCGCAGCATGTTGACCGCGTGGAGCGTGTCGGGATCGAGCAGCTTTTCCTCGCGGCGGGTCCCCGACTGCGAGATGTCGATCGCCGGCCAGACCCGGCGGTCGGCGAGCTTCCGATCGAGCACCAGTTCCATGTTGCCGGTGCCCTTGAACTCTTGAAAAATCAGCTCGTCCATCCGGCTGCCGGTGTCGATCAACGCCGTGGCGACGATTGTCAGCGAGCCCCCCTCCTCAAACACCCGCGCGGTGGCGAAAAGCTTTTTGGGGATGTCGAGCGCCTTGATGTCGACCCCGCCGGACATCGTCCGGCCGGTATTGCCAACCCATTTGTTGAAGGCCCGGGCCATCCGGGTGATCGAGTCCATCAGCAGGAACACGTCCTTGCCCGCCTCGGCCATCCGCTTGCAGCGTTCGATCACCAACTGCGACAGCCGGACATGACTCTCGACATCGCAGTCGAGGCTGCTGGCGACCACCTCGCCCTGAACCGACCGCCGCATGTCGGTCACCTCCTCGGGACGCTCGTCGACCAGCAGCATGACGAGCGACAGTTCGGGGTGGTTTTCCGAAATCGCCTGCGAAACCTGCTGGAGAAGGACCGTCTTGCCGGTTCGCGGGGGAGCGACGATCAACGCCCGCTGCCCTTTTCCGAGCGGCGTCAGCAGGTCCATGATCCGGGTCGTCAACGGCTGTTGGCCGGTCTCAAGCCGCAGCCAGTGTTCCGGGTTGATCGGTGTGAGCTGATCGAAGTTTTTGGTCTCGGCATACTGCTCCGGTGGCAGCCCCTCGATCTCGTCGATTTCGCGGACCCGCGGACCCTGCTGCCGCCGCCCCTGCTGGACCTTGCCCTTGACCAGGACGCCCTCGCGGAGCCGGAAACGATCGATCATCTGGGCCGGCACGAATGGGTCGGTCCGTTCCCGGGAATAGTTGTTGGCCGGGCTCCGCAGGAACCCGTAGCCGTTCGGATGGAGTTCGAGAATGCCTTCGCCCGGATCGAGCGGGACCGGCTCGCCATTTTCAGAAACCTCAGGTTCCTGATCTGGCGGCCGCATCCCCTCGCCTTCCATATCGACGCCTCCGGCTCCTGTTGGCACCGGGCCGCCACCTCCCCGGCGAAACCGCCGTCGGCGGCCGCCTTGGCCTCCCTGTTGTCCGCCACCGCCACCGCCGTAGCCGGGCCGCCCGCCCGACCGGGAACGTCTCCGCTTTGCCATATCCCTCGATCACTCTTCCAGGAAAACAAGTCGACTCGTCCACATCGAGTCGGAACACAGCCCCGGGGGGCGTCAGATCGTCTTCAATCGCGGCCGCAGCCACCGACTAGTCAGTTTTCGGGAACCGGCACCAATTGCTGCGGCAGACCTGCCTGCCGGCCAGTGATGGAGATTCTCCGCGACAGGCAGACCAGCCCGACAAGGCGGCCACTGAAACGCCGTGCGGATGCACGCCAGCCAATTGCCAGCCCGGCGGCAGATAAACCTTTCCCGGGTTCCCAGGTTCAACATGCGAGGCAGATCATTGCAGCAGGAGGTGCATCGGATCGCAAAAGCCTGCGCGGCATAAGGCCAAAGAGAACCCTCGGCCCCACAATCCGACCGCCCCTGATGCCTCCGCCACTCTTGGCGGATGTCACCGTACCACGCGGGGAGATCCTTCAGCCACCGCAGGGCACAGGAGCAACTTTGCGCCAAAATCCCCTGGGGTAGCTCGCCGGGACCCGATCGGTTTCGGAAATTCAACTCCGAAAGGCCGAGTCCCACTGCGTCTGTACAAGTATCGCCACGACGCCAATTCCCGTCAAGGAGGTTTTCAGGCCCGCTGGAAATTCAGCAAACCGGCCGTCTCGGGAAAAACCCGCGGCCGGCCGCCGTCTCGGGCCGTCAACCGCAGTTGCCGCCAACCAAGAGAACCCCGAGCGGCAGCGGCAAGCGAGGCAAGCTGCGTCACAAGGGTTTGGCCCGACGACCGTTACGAGCGGTTTTTTTGGCCAATCCGGCCTGAGTTCTGTTGGGCATTCGACCGATACAACCTGCGGAAGCCGTGCTCTACGGCATTTGATTGGCCCTGGAAAAGGTTGCGACGATGCTCGGAAATCGCTTGAAGCCAGCCCGCCCGCTCGCTGTTTCGAAGGCCGAATCCACCGAACCCGGCGGGCCGGGGCTCGCGGCTCGCCTGCGGCCGGTCCGCCGCCATCGGCTTTTCGGATTCCTGTTGCTCGCCGCCTCGAGCATCGGCCTGTCCGCCAGCGGGGTTGAAGCCACCGAAACTCCCGCGGGAGTTGGCTGGCACGGATCGATCGACGAGGCCGTTTCCGCCGCCGACACGAGCCGGCGTCAGGTGCTGGTGCTGTTCACGGCGGCGTGGAGCCCGGCTTCGACCCAGTTGCGGAAACACGTGCTGACCGACCCCGATGCGGTCGCGCTGCTCGATGCCTGTTTCGAGCCTGTTCTGATCGACGTCGACGACGACCCCGAAACCACCGACCGGCTCGGCATGAAGCAGGTTCCGGGGGGCTGTCTGCTCGACGCCGAGGGAACGCCTTTGAGCCGCTTCGAGTGTCCGAGTTCGACAGGGTTGTTCATCGCCACCGTTGCCCGCCAGTTGCAGCGGGGGGCCACCACCATGCCGCTCGCCGATCGGAGCAGTGCCGCGTCGGAGACGCCACCCAACACCGTCACCGTCATCGCCAGGCGGCCGGAGTTGGCGAATGACTTCTCGACCGCCGGCTCGCTGCTTGCCGCCGCTGCCGCCACCGGTCCCGCCAACGAGTCGGGATCGATCGGCCAGATCGCCGCCAAGGTCCGCGGCCTCTCCCACTTTGCTGCAGAACCCGCGATCCCGCAGCGTCCGGCGGCCGACGCCTACGCCGCGACGGCCGTGACCGCAAGCTCGGGCAGCCTGGCGGCGGAAGCGACGGCCGGGCCGACCGCGATGCCCGCGGTGCCGCAACCGCCACGCGAGATGCCAGCGTCGCCCCCGGCGACCGCCGCCGCCGGTGCGGCCTCAACCGTCGGGGCCGGGGCGTCGTTTGCGGCTTCCGCGACACCCCAGGCGTCAGCGTCATCAACCGCGGCAGCGGGACCGGCAGCGGTGACGCCCGTTCATCCTCAGGTCCCGGTAACACCGCAGGCCAGCGGGCACGGGACGCCGGCAAATTTCGCGGCCGCGCCGCCCCAGCCGAGGCCCTGGGAGCGGTCGCAGCAACCCGCCCGAACCGCGGCACCCTGGGCAGCCGAACCGGGTGATTTTCCCTCTGCTGTTGCCGAGTCGACCCGCCCTCGTGACAGCGGGGCGACAGTTGCAGCACCCATAACCCGGGAACGCCCCGAATCGGCCGGCTTCAGCCGCGCGGTTGCCCAGTCCGGCATCGCCCAGTCCGGCATCGCCCAGTCCGGCATCGCCCAGTCCG
>CAZIQV010000032.1:3736-12018 GCA_964541275.1 uncultured Chitinophagaceae bacterium
CCCAGTCCGGCATCGCCCAGTCCGGCATCGCCCAGTCCGGCATCGCCCAGTCCGGGATTGCCCAGCCTGAACGGTCACGGCCCGAGGCCGCGGAGTTTGACGACACGCCGGCCATCACCGGTGGGCTGATCGAGCCGGAGGCCACGGGCGGGGTGCAAAGCTTCGCCGCCGCAAGCCCCTGGCTCCAGCCAGCGCCCGCACCGCAGGCGACCACTGCCGACGCCGCCGGTCCGGAAACTCGTGCGGCTGAACCGACCAGTCCCGCCCCGCAGTCTCAAGAGCCCGCGCCGGCCGCCAAGGCCAACCCAGTTTTCGCGGCGATCAGCAATCCGTTCGGCATGTTCAAGCCGCAAGCCGAGCCGAGCGAGCCGGCGCAGCAGCCCTCCCCAGCGGCAACGGCCGACTACGCCCGCGGTTCTGCCCCGGCGACCGCGCCGGCCGCCCAGGATCCGATGCCGCTTGGCCTCGAAGGCTACTGCCCGGTCACCTTGATCGAGTCTGGCGGCTGGGTTGAGGGGCAGGCGAGTTGGGGTGCCCGGCACCGGGGCCGCACCTACCTGTTCCGCGGGCTCGAGGAGCAGCAGGCCTTCCTCGCCGATCCCGATCGCTATGCACCGGCCCTCTCGGGTGACGATCCGGTCGCTGCCTTCGACGCAGGCACTGCCCTGCCGGGTGAACGCCGTTATGGGGTGACCTACCAGCAGCGGATCTATCTGTTTGCCTCGCCCGAGAGCCGGGCTACCTTCGCGGCCAACCCGCAGCGGTACACCAGCCGGGTTCAGCTCGCCGAGCAGCCCACCAGCGGAAACGCCGGAACGATCCTGCGGTAGCGATCCGACCGCCCGGCAGGCCGGGCGATCAGTCGCGGGGCCGAGCCCATCCCCGGCTGCGATCGACAGCGTCCCGCCAGCGGTCGAGCCAGCGGTCGCGGGCAGCGGACGCGAGTTGGGGCTCAAAGGTGCGTTCAACCGCCATCGCCGCCGCCGCGGCGTGTTCGTCGGCGTAAAAGCCGGTCGTGAGGCCGGCGAGCACCGCCGCCCCGACCGCCGTGGTCTCGAGCACCGCCGGGCGATCGACCGGAACCCCGAGGACGTCGGCCTGAATTTGCATCAGCAGATCGTTGACGCAGCCGCCGCCGTCGACCCGCATCCGGGCCAGCCGACAGCCGCTGGCCTGTTCGAGGCCGGCGATCGCATCGGCGACCGACAGGGCGATCGCCTCGAGGGCGGCCCGGGCGATCTCACCGCGGCCGGTGCCGCGGGTCAGGCCGATCACCAGCCCGCGGGCGAAGGGATCCCAATACGGGGTGCCGAGGCCGGCCAGAGCCGGCACCAGCATCACGCCGCCGGCATCGGGCACGCTGCGGGCCAGCGGCTCGACGTCGGCCGACCGTTCGATGATGCCGAGACCATCGCGCAGCCAGCCGACGAGCGCCCCGGCGATGAAGACCGAGCCCTCGAGAAAGCAGGTCCGTGCCGCCGGCGCCGTCGCCAGCCGGCAGCCCGGAGTCGCCAGCAGGCCGGGGGCCCCGAGCACTGGTGTCGGCCCGGTCGCCTCCAGCAGAAACGCGCCGGTGCCGTAGGTTGTTTTGGCATCTCCCGGCTGGCGGCAGCCGTGGCCGAAGGCGGCGGCCTGCTGGTCGCCGGCGCAGCCGCCAATCGGCATCGCAGCGCCGAACCAGCGAGGGTCGACGTCGCCGAACCACGAGGCCGACAGCCGCACCTCGGGCAGCATCTGCCGCGGCAGCTCAAACAGGTGCAGCAGTTCCTCCGACCAGTCGCCAGCGGTGATGTCATACAGCAGAGTCCGGCTGGCATTGGTCTCATCGGTGGCATGGACCTTCCCGCCGGTCAGCCTCCAGATGAGAAAACTGTCGACGGTGCCAAAGAGCACCTCCCCCGCCTCGCACCGCTCCCGCAGCCCGGGATGGGTCTCAAACAGGTGCATGATTTTCGTCGCCGAGAAATAGGGATCGAGCAGCAGGCCGGTCCGCTGCCGGATCGCAGGCTCGTGCCCCGCCGCCTTGAGTCGTTCGCAGATCGCCGCCGAGACCCGGCTCTGCCAGACCACCGCCGGGGCAACGGCCTGCCCGGTCGCCCGGTCCCAGAGAATCGTTGTCTCCCGCTGGTTGGCGATTCCCACAGCCGCCACCTCCGCCGGCTGCACCCCGGCCTCAGCGAGGCAGCGGCTCGCGCAGCCGAGTTGCGTTCGCCAGAGATCTTCCGGGTCGTGCTCGACGATCGCCTGATCGAGATCGCCGCCCGCAGCGGCGTCGGCCAGCGGCCGCGTGTGCTGCGGGAAGGCCTCCTGAGCCGTCGCCAGCGGCAGGCCGGAGGCGTCAAACAGAATCGCTCGACTCGACGTCGTTCCCTGGTCGAGGGCAAGCACGCAGCGTTTTTTGTGGCCGGTCACAGCATGTCTCCGTTATGTCCATTCCCCAGACAGCAATTTCTCGCCGCAAAGCCCCGCACCCGAAGGTCCGGGCACCCGTGACGCGGCTCCGGCGGCGGTTCGTGCTCGTCGGGTGCCCGCGGTGGTCTGAGCCGAACGGGCCGCAGCGTTCAGTCGTGGTCGACTGCCGCGGCCGCGTCGCCCAGTCGCTTGCCAAAGCAGTGTTGCAGATCGGCGGCCTCGGCGGCGACCGCGTCGGCAGCCGCAGCAGGCCGCAGCCTGCCAGTGGCCACGAGCACGTCGGCCAATGCGGTGAGTGTCGCCCGCGACAGCCGCGGGGCAAACAGCAGCATCAGACGTCGCTCGATGAGGTCGGCAAGCGTCGCGGCCCACTCCTGCTCGATGGCGAACACCGCCGCCGCAGTCGGCAGGCCACTGTCGCCGAGCAAGGGCGGCAGGTGCCGGGTGGCGGCGGTGGCTCCGCCCGCCTCAAAGACCGCTGCCGCCCGACTGCCAAACAGCTGCAGCAGCGACTCGGTCGCCGATTCCCGGGCGGCGGCCGGCACCCCGGCGGCAGCCGCGGCGGCGGCGACAGCCTCCCGGCAGGCGGCGGCGTCATCCGCAGCCAGCCGGCCGGGCAGCGGCCGTTCGCGGTCCGGGTCGCCGGCGGCGATGCCGAGGGCAGCCAGAATTTCGGCGGCCGATGTTTCCGCCAGGCTGCGGCAGGTGGTCAGCTTGCCGCCGACGATCGACCAGGTTGGCAGTTCTGCCTCGCGATGCCGCACAAGCAGGTGCCGCCGGGTCACGGCACCCGGCGCACCGGCCAGCCTGCCGGTGACGGCCGGCCCGGGCAGCGGCCGGACCCCGCAGTAATGCTGGACGACATCGCCGGCCGCGATTTGGCAATCGGCCATGATCGCGGTGACAGCCGCGAGCAGATAGTCGACCTCGGCCTGCTCGGTGCGGGCCTCGCCGGGATCGCCGGCAAACGGGATGTCGGTCGTGCCGATGAGCACCTGCTCGTCGGCGAAGGGCAGGATGAAGATCGGGCGGCCGTCGGCTGCCTCGGCGTAGACCCCGTGGCCGCCGAGGGCTTTTCGCAGGGGTGCGCTGGCGACGACGAGGTGGCTGCCCTTGGTGCCGCGGATCAGCGGCTGCGACGGCGGCCCCTCCGCGAGCGGGCCGGGGGCGGCCGCCAACGCCGCCACCGTGCGGTCGACCCAGGCGCCGGTCGCGTTGACGATCGCTGCCGGCCGGACGACGACCGCTGCAGACTCCGACCCGGCGGTCGCCGGAGACGGCAGCGGCGAAAACTCCAGCCGCCCGCCGCCGAGGCTCTGCCAGGTGTGATGCGTCAGCACCTGAAGCGTCAATCCCCGCGCTGCCGCCAGCCGCCGGGCGTCGACGAGCCACTCGACCGTCAGCCGCTCTGGGAACAGGCATTGGGCGTCAGCGTAGGTGGCGACCCGGAACCATCGCGCCGGCGACAGGGCGGGCAGCCCCGCCGCCGTCGGCCGGTGCAGCCGGTGCGGGGGCCAGGCCGGGTCGCCGCCAAAGCGGTCGTAGAGCCAGAGTCCGAGCCCGACGGCCAGGCTCCCGCGACCACCGCCCGACAGCCGGCGGGCGAGCGACTCCCAGCCGACCAGGCGGGATGCCGCCGCCAGCAGGCCGCCACCACGGCGGGCGAGCGGGATCGCAAACGGCAGCGGGCGGACGAGGTGCGGGGCCAGTCGGACCAGCCGGTTGCGTTCCGCGAGGCTTTCCCGAACCAGGTCAAACTCGCCATACTCAAGGTAACGGAGGCCGCCGTGAATCAGGCGGGTCGACCAGGCGGTGGTGCCGCCGGCGAGATCGCCGGTGTCGGCGATCACGACGTTCGCTCCCGCCAGCAGCAACTGGCGGGCGAGGGCAGCTCCATTGATGCCGGCACCGAGGACGACGATCGTCGGCGGAACAGCTGCTGGCGACTCGGGAGACTCGCGCGACATATCGGCCCCTGCTCGGTTTTCAATCCCCTCGACGGGCAGCCCTTAGTGTTCCGGACAACCCGCGATCTTGGAAAGCCCGAACCGCGTCCGAGCGGGGCGCCAGCACGGTGCTGCGACCGGCCGGCGACCCGCGGAATTTGCATCGCTGTGGCAGCACTCGCCACCGCGGCCGCCCCCGTCTGCGGCATGCCGCTCGACCAGCCGGTTCAGGCGACGTTTCATCAGCTGCCCCTGCGAAGCCTGCTTTCCCGGCTGCAGTCGGTCACCGGCGTGCCGCTGGTGCTCGATCGCCGGATCGACCCGACCCAGCGGATCAGCCTTGAGGGCCGGGGCGAATCGCTGGCGGCGCTGCTCGGCCGGCTGGCTGCCGACACCGGGAGCGAACTGGCCCCGCTCGAGGCCAGCGTGTGGCTGGTGCCGCCGGGCGAGGCGGGCCGGCTGATCGCTGCCGATGCGGCCCGCCGGGTAGCGGTCAGCCGCCTGCCGCCGCCGAGCCGCCGCCGGCTCGCCGAGGCCGAGGCCTGGTCGTGGCCGGCCGGCGCGACCCCGATTGAGTTACTCGCGGAACTCGCCGCCGCGACGGGCGGACCACGGCCGACCGTCGCCGGGATCGCCGACAAGCTGCCGCACGACCATCTCGCCGCCGGCAGCCTGCCGCCGCTGTCGCTGGCGGAACGCTGCGACCTGATTGCCATGCAATACGGCCTGCGGGTCGGCTGGCGGGCGGCTGGCAGCCGACGGCTGGTCGGTGAGTTGCTGCCGCTGCCCGACGGCGGTGTCGTCGGCGACCGCACGCCGAACCGGCCGCGGAGGCCGATGGCTCCCCGTCGAGCTGTGGCCAGGGGCCGCCAACGCTACACGTTGCGGGTGGCGGCACCGCTCGACGAGTTGCTCACCGCCGTCGCCGGCCAGCTCGGGCTTGAGGCAGCCATCGACGCCGACCAGCTTCGCCGCCGGGCAATCGATCCGCGGGAGATCATCCGACTGGAAGTCAGCGACGTCGATCGCGACGGGCTCCTCGACGCCATCGTCACGCCGCTCGGGCTGACGTGGAGCATTGACGGTGGCCGCCTGCGGGTTCCGGGCGAGGAACGTGTCAGGCCCTGACGACGGCACCGAGCTGCTGCTCGATCCCTTCGCGGATCTTGCCGGCAAACATCGACGCCATCATCGGCAGGCCGAGCTTCACCACCAGCGTATCGGGCAGTACGTCGATCTTGCCGTCGAACCGCATGCCCATCACCGATACGCCGACCTTGAGCCGATCGTCCGTCTCCCAGTCGGCATCGATCTGTCCGACCTGGTCCTCGTACTGCTCACGGGCCTTGACCAGGGCCGCATCGAGTTTCTGCCGCGCCGCCTCGGTGCCCAGATCGTGCGGCACCCGCACCTCCAATGTCTTCATCCGTCGACTCCCTGACGCTGCTCGGAAACACGCCCGCCCGCCGCGGCTGGCGATCAACCCTGCCACACGCCGCGCGGTGGCAGAGGTCGGCAGCGATCGCGACCCGCCGCCGGGCGATCCGCCCAAGACGGCCGCCGACGCAGACCGCTGATCGTACCGCGACCGCGTCCGGCTGACAGCCCGCTACCAGCGGGATTTCCGCAAGCCGGAGCCGGCCGGCAAGCAGCAGGCTGATGTCCCCAGCCCGGGCGGAGTCGACCCAGCGGCCGATGTCTGCCAAAGGCACCAGGTCGAGCAGGCCGCCGCCGGCTTTGTCGAAGGTGTCGATGAGCACCAGCGGAAACCCGCTCCGGGCGGCAGTCTCGATGACCTCCAGCACCGGCGGCGCGACCGCCGGCGACGCATCGGCGTAGGCGACCGGCACGCCGACGCTGCCCGGCGGCAGCATGGCGGCAAGCCGGTCGAGGGCGGGCGACCAGTTCCATCCGGCGGTCCCCGACAGCCCGAACTTGACCGCCGCCGGTGGCCGCGGGAATCCCGCCAGGTCGCTGCCGAGCCACTCGGCATCCCGCTTTGAGAGCTCGCGGAGTTCGCCCGCCGCAACGGTCCAGGGGAGCGATGGCGGCACCTCCGCCACACAGGCGGTAAGCACCTCGACCGCGGCCCGGCCGAGCGGGCCTCGGGCGGGATCTTTGACGTCGACGATGGCCGCCCCGCCGGCCACCGCAGCGGCAGCCTCCGCAGCGTCGCGAACACTCACGAGCAGCAGCGGCCCGCTCATCGGCAGCAGTCTCCGGCGGTGAACGCGTCCGCGGCCGTCCGCTTCGCCTGGATCAGCCGGCCGTTCACCCGGCGGACGGTCTCGGCCGTCAGCGGCTCGGTCCACCGGCCATCGATCACGAGATACCCGTCCTCCCAGAACGCCCAGGGGCCGCCGCCGGTCCAGCCCGCGCAGCCGACGGCCCGTTCAGCGATCCGCACCACCAGCGTCCCGACGCGAAAGGCGGCAACGTCGGCGGAGACCTCCCGGCCCCGGCCGTCGAGCGGTTGGCTGCCCAGAAAAACCGCTTCAACCGCAGCCAGCGGCAGCCGGTCAACGCGGACCGGCCCGACGCGGGCAAGCAGGATGTCACCCCGCTGCAGCAGCCGCGGCCGCGTCGCCAGCCAACTGCCGGCAGCCGCCGCAATGCCGCCGGCGGAAAGCCCCGCGGCGAGGATCGCCGGCACCGGGGACCAGCCCTCCGCCGCTGCCCGCGACAGGAGGCTGGTGCCGGCCGCCACCACCAGCAGGCCGATCGCGGCGGCCCCCAGCAACGCCGCGAGCCTGTGATTGCCCCGCAGCCAGACCATGGCGGCGGCAGGCTCGGCAGCAGCGGTGACGGCGGCGGTTTCCAACGGTCGACAGCGTGCGGGCTCAAGGCGGGAAAGAACTTTGTTTACCTTACCGTGCCGTCGGCCACGACGGCAGCAGCGGGCGACACCATCCTCGGGGGCCACGGGAGCCGGACCGCTGATTGACAGATGACTCTTCCGTCGGCCGGGTAGAATCGAGAGGATGTGGCGGACGGCGGCCGCCGCGACCGATCAACGGAATCACAACATGCACGAAACAGCACCGTCGACCACCGCCATCCGGCAGAGTTCCCGAAACACCCTGATCGGGATCGCGGGAACGGTCGGACTCTACCTCGCCGCCGTCGTTGTCGGCGTTCCGCAGAAAGGCCGCGATCTGCTGGTGCAGGCGCAGGCAGCCCATCAGGACCACGACATCTCCGGCTCCGGCGGACCGGAGGATCATGGCGACGCTGACCATGCCGCGGATTCGCAGCCCGCCGGCGAGCGCGGCAAGGCCGACCCAGCCGGCCACCCGGCCGATGAGCCGCAAGCCAGTCCAGACCACGCCGAAGACCACCACGATTCCCCCGGCACCGCGGACGACCATCACCACGAAGCCGGTCCGCCGCCCCCGGCCTGGGCGGTGATTCCCTTTGTGCTGCTGCTCGGGGCGATCGCGGTCCTGCCGCTGGTTCCCTCCCTGGCCCACTGGTGGGAGTTCAATTCCAGCAAGTTGCTGGTTGCCGGGTCGCTCGGCCTGGTGACGCTCGCCTATTACCTGCTGCTGCACGGGGAGGCGATTGAGCGGCATTTCCCGGCGCACAGCGTCGTCGATCCGGCCGCTGCCGGACCGTCCTGGGCAATTGCGGGCACCGTGCTGGCCAACGCTCTGCTGGCAGAGTACGTCCCCTTCATCACGCTGCTGTTTGCGCTGTACTGCATCACCGGCGGGGTCCGCATCGAGGGCGACCTGCAGGCGACCCCGACGACCAACGCGGCCATCCTCGCCCTCGGCGCGACAATGGCCAGCTTCATCGGCACCACCGGAGCGGCGATGCTGCTGGTCCGGCCGCTGCTGGAAACCAATCATGAACGCAAGCGGGTGGTGCACACGCTGGTCTTTTTCATCTTCCTGGTCTGCAACTGCGGCGGCTGCCTGCTGC
>CAZIQV010000033.1:0-11866 GCA_964541275.1 uncultured Chitinophagaceae bacterium
GGTTGCGGATCGATCAGGTGATGACCACCTGCCTGAAATATTGCACGCCGATCGCCGCGGTGATGTTCGCCGGCGTGATGCTCTGGCAGTTGTTTTTGCCCGGAGGGCTCACTGCGGCGGGAAGACCACGGGCGGCGGCCGTTCGGGAAGGGTGGCTGGAGAGCTCCTCGGGTTCACCCGCTGCTGACAACGTCGGCAGTGACCGCATCCATCGGGCTCAAATTGCTGGGGTGGCCGAGTGATGAACCCGCTGACAACCTGCCTTGTTGGAGTTTCGCCGCCAGCAGCCTTTTTGGCGGCAGTCGACTGGCACGGGATGCTGTTTCTGCTGTTCGCGTTGATCGCTTGCGGCGGCGCCGTCATGGTCGCCCTGACCGACAACGTCGTGAGGATGGCGCTGCATTTGGTGCTGTCACTCGCCGCGACCGCCGGTCTGTTTTTTCTCGCTGGTGCCGAATTCGTCGGGTCGATGCAGTTGATGATCTATGTCGGCGGCACCCTGGTCCTGCTCGTGTTTGGTGTCATGCTGACAGCCCAAACGAAACTCGTCGCCCTGCGGACACCCGCCGCCGATCGGGTCGTTGCCGGTATTCTCGCCGCCGCCTTGCTGGCAGTGCTGGTGCAATCGGCGGTTTCGATCGAGTCATGGAGACGACCGGGTCGGGCGGAAACCCAGCCGCCAACCGCTACGCCGATCGGGATGGCGCTGGTGGGCGTTCGTGTCGACAGTCCGCCTGAAACCGCCGAAAGCCGGCCGCGGAGCGGGTATCTTTTGCCTTTTGAGATCGTCTCGGTCCATCTCCTGGTGGTGCTGGTCGGAGCGGCCTACCTCGCAAGGGCGAAACGGCGGAAAACGCCGCGGCCGATCGACATCCTCGCCTCGGCCGATCCACCGCCGCCGCCGCCCGCCGCCTCGGCCGATCGACCTGCCACCTCGATTCTCGTGGGGAGCGATACCTGATGCTCATTGCAGCCGGAACAATCGGCGTGGCCCACTACCTGGTTGTCGGTGCGATCATGTTCACCACCGGCGTGGTCTGCATGGCCACCAAACGGAATGCCCTGGGCGTCTTGATGGGCATTGAACTGGTTCTCAATGGGGCAAACGTCAACTTCGTCGCCTTCGGCTCGACCTACCTCGCTGGCGAGGGCAGATCACCGCTCGGCCTCGACGGGGAGGTGACGGCGCTCTTCGTGATCCTGCTGGCGGCGGCGGAGGCCGCCGTGGCCCTGGCAATCACCCTGAACTTTTACAACAACCACGGAACGGTCGACGTCGACCGGGCGGACGACCTGCACGGCTAGGCCGGCTTCACTCCCCGCTGCCAACCCACGCGTTTGTCGCCGTGGGCTGGCGAACCCCAACAAACAACGATGGACATCGCCACGCTCCTGCCGCTGTTGCTCGGTTTTGCCTGGCTGATTCCGCTGGCGTCATTCGTGGCCATTTTATTTTTCGGCACCAGGATGGGGCCGCAGGGGAAATTGGCCGCCAACGTGGCGACTGCGGCGATCGCGTCGTCGCTCGCGGCGTCGTTGATCGCACTGATGGTCTGGGTCGTAAATCATCCCCCGACCGCAGGCAGTCACGAGGGTGGGCATGCTGCGGCTGCCGGTTCGTCCGTTCAACTGGCGTCCTATCGTGAGGCGGTGGCCCCGAGCAAAGAGGGCGAGGCCGCTGCAACCCCGCAGGCAGCCCCGGCCGATAAACCCGCCAAGGCCGACGGTGACCGATCGCACAAGCCCGCCCATGGCGCTGATCATGCCGCAAAAAGCGGGCATCATGCCGACGACGGGCACGCCTCAGACCAGGGGCATGGCTCCGGCGACGGGCACGCCGTCTCCGTGCCGGTTGCGTATGCGGGTGACTGGTACACGCTCTATGCCGGCGGGTCGCTGCGGCTTTCGATTGGCTGGTACATCGATTCGATCACAGTCCTGATGTTCGTCGTTGTCACCCTTATCGCCACCTGCATTCATGTCTATGCGGCAGGCTACATGCACGACGAACTCCATCCGGTGACCGACAGCGAAGTGCAACTCGCCGGGGGTGGCAGCTTCACGCGGGCAGGGCGGTTTCACCGATTTTTCCAGGCATTGTCTCTGTTCTGCTTTTCGATGCTCGGCATTGTCATTGCCGGCAACCTCGCGATGGTCTTTGTCTTTTGGGAACTCGTCGGCATCTGCTCCTGGTTCCTGATCGGCTTCTATTTCGAACGCCACTCCGCCTCGACGGCGGCCAACAAGGCCTTCATCGTCAACCGGGTGGGTGATTTCGGCATGCTGATCGGCCTGATGGCCCTCTGGGGCGGCCTCGGCACGTTGCACTTCGGCTCGACAACCGATCCAGCCTCTGGCGGCAACCAGCCGGGGCTGTTCGAACTCGTCCGACCCGCTGCCGACGACTATCGGCAGCAGGTTCCCGACGGGCTGGTTGCCTTCGCGGCAGCCGATCAGGTCGGCGAACTCGCTGCTGGGAAGTCCGATGCCGATGCTGTCCGGCGGGAGGTGGCCGCGGCCGTGCCGGGCTGGCGAGAGGCCGGATATGGGCGGTGGCTGTTGTTTATCGCGGGGCTCGGGATTTTCTGCGGCTGCGTCGGCAAAAGCGCTCAGGTGCCGCTGTTTGTCTGGCTCCCCGATGCGATGGAGGGGCCGACGCCAGTCTCGGCTCTGGTCCACTCGGCGACGATGGTGGCTGCCGGTGTGTACCTCGTGGGCCGGTTCTACCCCGTCCTCACGCCCGATGTGCTGCTGGTCATCGCGTATGTCGGCGGAATCACCCTGTTCATCGCGGCCACGATCGCGGTCACGGCCAACGACATCAAACGGGTGCTCGCCTATTCGACCGTCAGTCAACTCGGCTACATGATGCTGGCGCTCGGAGTCGGTGGCTGGGTCGCCGGTCTCTTCCATCTGGTCACGCACGCGTTTTTCAAGAGTCTGCTCTTCCTCTGCTCCGGTTCGGTGATCCACGCCTGTCACACCAACGACATGCGGAAGATGGGTGGGCTGCTGCGGGTCATGCCTGTCACCGCCTGGACGATGCTCGTCGGCTGCCTGGCGATCATTGGCGCCGGTGTTCCGTTCGTGGTCGGGCTCAGCGGGTACTATTCAAAGGATGCGATTCTCGCCCAAGGGCTGCTCTTCGCCCGGCTCAATCCCGACCACGCGATTTTGTACGCGGCGGTGGCGGGCGGGGCCTTCATTACGGCCTTCTACATGTTTCGGCTCTGGTTTTTGACCTTCGCCGGCAGCCCGCGGGATGCTCACGTCGCCGGCCACGCTCATGAATCGCCGACGGTCATGACCCGGCCACTGGTCGTGTTGGCGGTCTTCGCTGTGATTGCCGGCTGGGCGTTGCCCGGCGGCCTTGGGGTTGCGGGCCTGCTTGAGCAGTCGCGGCCGGCGGGGACCGCGGCGACGGTCACCTCCGCCGGGCTGCTTGGCGGTGTGAGCATGCCGGCAGAGCATGAGAGCCACGCCAAGGATATCCACGAGACGGCCACGCTGACCGCCTTCGCCACCGCCGCCGCCGGCGTGCTGCTGGCTGCCCTGCTCTACCTCAAACCGCTGATCAGCCCGGCGGTGATCGCTCGACTGGCCGGCCCGGTCTACACATTCCTCGTTAACCGTTGGTATGTCGACGAACTCTACCGGGCGATGTTCGTCCTCCCGACCCTGCAGCTGGCCCGGCTGATCAGCTGGGTCGACCGTCAACTGATTGACGGGCTGATCAATGGCCTGGCGTGGACCGCTCGGCAGGTGGCGGGGATCGATGCCTGGTTTGACCGCACCGTCGTTGACGGCTTGGTTAACGCCGCGGCACGGATCACCTGGAATACCGGGCTGGAATTCCGCCGCCTGCAGACGGGCCGGCTCCGGCAGTATGTCATGTTTATCGTTGTCGGCACCGTGGCAATCTTTGTGCTGGCGACGGTGCTGTTCCGGACATCGCTGGCCGGCTAACCCGCAATTCGTTCACCGGTTTTTCTCATTCCGCCCCTCACCCGAATGCCGACCGCTTCATGAATGCCGCCGTTGCTGAGAACGCCGCCTTCTGGCCGCTGACCCTGATCGTCTTCCTGCCCGCTTTGGTGGCAGCCTTCCTATCCCTGCCGATCGTGCCCAAGGCTCGTGAGGAAGCCATCCGTTGGATCACCCTCGGCACGACCGCGGTCGTGTTCCTGCTGACGGTCTGGCTGGCTGTCCCCCAGCTTTTTGGTCCGGTCGGGCCGGGGCAGTTCGTCCTTGGCGATGCCGGCATGCAGAGCGTGGTCAAACTGCCGTGGATCGAGCCGTTCGGCATCGAATACCTGCTCGGAGTCGATGGGATCAGCCTGCCGTTGGTGGTGCTGACCAGCTTTCTGTCAATGCTCGCCGCTGCGGCCAGCTGGCCGATCAGCAAGCATGTCAAGGCCTACCATGTGCTTTTCCTGCTGCTTGAAACCGGCATGCTCGGCGTGTTCGTGTCGCTTGACTTTTTCCTGTTTTACGTCTTCTGGGAAGTGATGCTGCTGCCGATGTATTTCCTCATCGGCATCTGGGGAGGTCCGCGCCGCGAGTATGCCGCGATCAAGTTTTTCCTTTACACGCTTCTCGGCAGCGTGCTGATGTTGATCGCGATTCTGATGCTCTATTTCGCCAGCGATGTGCGGATGCTGTCTGATGAGCAGTTGCTGGCGACCCACGTGGTGAACCCGGGGGCCGCGGTCGAACAGATCGCCACGATCCGGGAGGCTGACACTGCTGTGCACACCTTCAACCTGATGGCTCTGGCGGCGATTGGGCAGCTGCCGAACTCTCCGTTTGCATCTTCAATTGTCTTGCTGAACATGAGCCTGGAGACCTGGGCGTTCCTGCTGCTGCTGATCGGTTTTGTCATCAAGGTCCCGGTCGTGCCGGTGCACACCTGGCTGCCCGACGCGCACGTTGAGGCGCCGACGCCGATTTCGATGATCCTCGCCGGCATCCTGCTGAAACTTGGCGGCTACGGCATCCTCCGGATCTGTTACCCGATCTGCCCCGGTGCCGGGTTGTCACTGGCCTGGCTGGTCTGCGGGATCGGAGCGATATCGATGGTCTACGGAGCCTTCGCGGCTCTTGCCCAGACCGACTTTAAGCGGATGGTCGCCTACAGCTCCGTCAGCCACATGGGCTATGTGATGCTCGGGCTTGGAGTTTGGTCTGCAGTCTCCGATCATGAATACCGCTGGGAATTCTGGGCGCAGGGCGTCAACGGCGCGATGTTCCAGATGCTGGCCCACGGGATCAGTTCGGCCGGCATGTTCTTCATGGTGGGAGTGCTGTATGACCGGGTCCATCACCGCGACCTCCGGGAATTTGGCGGCATCTTCGGCAAGATGCCGGTCTACAGCGGGCTGGCGATCGCGATTTTCTTTGCCGGGCTCGGGCTGCCCGGGCTCTGCGGTTTCATCGGCGAGGTGCTCGTCACCCTGTCGAGTTGGAACTACAGCCGGGTGCTTGCTGTCATCTCAGCCTTCACCGTGATCCTGACGGCAGCCTATATCCTCTGGGCGATCCAGCGGGTCTATCTGGGCGCGGAGTATCGTGGCCCCCATGAAGAGGCCCTGACGCCGATCACTTCTCGGGAGTTGTCGATCGCGACTCCGCTCGTCTTTCTGGCGATCGTCTTCGGCGTAGCGCCGCAGACGCTGTTCCAGTATGTGACGCCGAGCGTCAACCGGCAGGTGGAATCGCTTGCGGTCTGGACCCGTGATGTACACGACCGGGGCCGCATGGTGACGGTGGCTCAAGACATGTCGGTCGCAAGCGACGACGGTCGGCGGGCCTTTGCCGTAGACACCGCGGACGGCCGCTAGGGCGAGACCCGGACGGGCCGCGTCGGCCCGGGATGGTCTGAGGGAAATGTGGTCTGGGAGCGACCGAAATGAATATTGGCAGCCTGCTAAGTGGCCTGGTCACCGACACCGTCGGCGTCTCGCTGCCGCGGTTCCGTCCCGAACTGGCATTGGCGGCGACGATCGTGCTGCTGCTGCTCTGCCGGATGCTGCCGCTGCTGCGGAGGCTCGATTCGGGGTTGCTGGCACTCGGCGGGGCTGGCTTCGCCACCTGGTACGCCTACGCCGATCTGCTCGGGCTCGGAGGGATGCCCGGAGACGCGGTTCTCTCCTCGGCTGGCGGCCGTCAGGAAATCTTCGGAGGGCTGCTGGTTTTCGACTCGTTCACCGCGATGTTGCGGCTGATTCTCAGTGGGTTTCTTGTGCTTTACATCGTGCTGACGAGGCTTTCCGGCATTCCCGACCGGGAGGACGCGGCCGATTTCTACGCGCTCGTGTTCGGCAGCAGTCTCGGCATGTGCCTGATGGCCTCGGCCAACCACCTGCTGGTGGTCTTTATGGCCGTCGAGATGGCGAGCGTGCCCTCGTACGCCCTCGCCGGCATGCTCAAGGGACGCCCCGCGAGTTCCGAAGCGGCGCTGAAATACGCCGTTTACGGAGCCGGTGCCGCCGGGGTCATGCTCTACGGCATCAGCCTGATTGCCGGGGTGCTGGGCACGCTGCAACTGCCCGCGGTTCCGGGCGAACTGGCCAGGGTGCTTTCCGCCGGCGGAACCGGCGGCAATGCGATGGTGCTCTGCCTCGGCGGCCTGATGCTCACCGTCGGGCTCGCCTTTAAACTCTCGGCTGTGCCGTTTCATTTCTGGTGTCCCGATGTCTTTGAGGGGGCCGCAGCCGAGGTTGGTGCATTTCTCTCAGTGGCGAGCAAGGCGGCGGCGGTCGCCCTGCTGGTGCGGGTTGGCTTTGGCTTTGGCATGCCGGTGGGCGGGATTGAAGCCGCCCCGACGGCGACGGTGACCGCCCTTGTCGATGTGCGGCACTTCATCGCCGCCCTGATCGGGCTGCTGGCAGCGGTCACCTGCACGTTCGGCAACCTGGCCGCCTACGGCCAGACAAACATGAAGCGGTTGCTGGCCTACTCGACCATTGCGCATGCGGGCTATTTGATGATGGCGGTGTCGGCCGCAGTCGCGCTGGCAGGTGTGTCGCCGGCCGGCAGCCGGGATGCGATTTCGGCGGTGGTTTTCTATCTGGCGACCTACCTCTTCATGAATCTCGGTGCCTTCGGGATCGTCGCCTTGCTGCGGAACCGCTTGCGGAGCGAGGAGATCTCCGCCTACGCCGGTTTGGTCCGTACCAGTCCGGGTATTGTTGTCGCGATGGCGATCGTGATGGTCAGCCTGATCGGCCTGCCGCCACTGTCGGGGTTTGTCGCGAAGTTCCTCGTCTTTTCCGCTTTGGTTGATGCGATGACCGCGGACGCGGAGCGGCCGCTGATGCTGCTGCTGTTGGTGATCGGTGGCGTCAACACCGTGGTCAGCCTGTTTTACTATCTGCGGGTACTGAAGGTGATGACCTTCGACCCCCCGCCGGAAGACCGTGTGGCCGATTCCTTTCCGCTGGTCTCAATTCCGGGAGCAGTCGTCACGGGGCTGGTCGTGCCGGTTTTGCTGTTGGGGATCTTCTGGTCTGGTCTCTATGCGGCTGCCCAACTCGCCGGCGTGATCGCCTCCTGAGAAGTGTCGGTGCCGCAGGGGCCCTGGAGCTTGAAAAGCGATGCGAAGCGTTGATTCCCGACAGCTGACATCCGACCTGCTGAACCGGTTGATTCGGCTGCTGAGGCGGTCGCCCCTGATGTATCTCGCCGACTCCGGCATCTGGACGTACCGCGGTGATGAGGACCTCAAACTGGCTCTCGCCGACGTGGCGGCCGATCATCAAAACTTTATTGCTCGGGCAGAGACGATCCTCAGCGAAGAGGATGTTGAACTGCCGCAGTCGGGCTTTCCCCTGTCCTACACCGGCTGGCATGACGTCGATCTCGGATTTCTGCTCGACCGCGTCATCGACGACCTCGGCCGACGGCGGGCCGACGTCACCGTGTTGATGGAGCGAGCCGACGCGGTGGCGGGCGACGGCGGGCGGGCTTCCGGCCGGACCGCGGAACTTGCCCGCGAAATCCGCGCCGCCATCGAGGGTCATCTCGATCTGCTCCGGCAGCAACAGCAGCGGCTGGCTGGCCGCTCCGCTGCCGGTCCGCTGTCGGCAGGGGCCTGACTCCTGGGGATGGCGCATGGACTTTTACGACAGCCACTGCCATCTCGACCCGCTTCGCTACGGGGACGATCTTCCCGATGTGCTCACCCGGGCCCGGGGGGCGGGAGTCTCGCGGCTGACGGTGATCGGCACGCGGGCGGCCGATAGCGAAGCCGCCGCTGAACTCGCCGCCGCCGAGTCGGGCGTGGTCAGCGCTGCCGGTATTCATCCGAACGACACCGCCGAAGTCGGACCCGATGAGTGGGACCGAATCACGCGGCTGGTCGTCTCGGGCCGCGTCGCCGCGGTCGGTGAAACCGGCCTCGACTGGTTTCGCGATACGGCGGGGCGGGATATCCAGCGGGAGTACTTCGACCGACACATCCGGCTGGCGCAGAAACTGCACCTGCCGCTGGTCGTGCACAGTCGTGAGAGCATTCGGGATGTCCTCGACATGCTGGGGGCGGCCCTGCGGCAGGGACCGGTGACCGGCGTGCTTCACAGTTTCACCGGCACCGCTGCGGAGGCTGCCGAGGCGATCGAACTGGGGTTTTTCCTCGGCTTTGCCGGGATGGTCACCTTTCGGTCGGCCGAATCGCTGCGACAGATTGCGGCCGAGGTGCCGGCCGACCGTCTGTTGATCGAGACCGACAGCCCGTTTCTCTCTCCCGAGCCGCTCCGCGGACGGCGGAATGAACCGGCCCATGTCATCCACACGGCCCGCTGCCTGGCGATCACCCGTGGTGTTCCGCTGGAAAGCCTTGCCGCCACCACGACCGCCAACGCCTGCCGGCTGTTCCTCCGGCAGGACAGCTGACCGCCCTGCGGGATTGATCGTCGCCGACCGTCGGCGGCGCAACCACGACCACCGTTCCAAACGAAT
Organism: uncultured Chitinophagaceae bacterium; assembly: GCA_964541275.1. GTDB lineage: Bacteria > Planctomycetota > Planctomycetia > Pirellulales > UBA1268 > UBA1268. Next base: position 8,959 of record CAZIQV010000033.1, read on the forward strand.
TCGGCCGAATTTCCCGCAGCCGGCCGCCCGCTTCCCCCAGTTCGACGTCCCCGGAGGCCAGAAGAATGGTTCGCACGCCCAGTACCATGCTCCCCCTCGGCAGCCCCGCTGTTGATTTTTCGCTCGTCAATGTCGACGGCCAAACCCTTGGCTTTTCCGATGTGGCCGGGACGCGGGGCACCCTGGTGATGTTCATCTGCAATCACTGCCCCTTCGTCAAGCATGTTGCAGACCAGCTCGCCGTGCTCGGCCGCGAATACCTTCCGCGCGGTCTCGGGATGGTCGCCATCAATTCCAATGATGTCGCAACCCATCCGGCTGACTCCCCGGAACAGATGGTCCGGGAGAGCGAGGAACGCGGCTACGGTTTCCCTTACCTCTTTGATGAGACCCAAGAGGTGGCCAAGGCCTACCGGGCTGCCTGCACCCCCGACTTTTACGTTTTCGATGCCGACCGCCGGCTGGTCTACCGCGGGCAATTGGATGACAGCCGTCCCGACAGTGGCATTCCAGTCACCGGGGCCGATCTCCGCAGAGCCGTCGATGCCGTGCTCGCGGGCGAACCGGTCCCGGAGGCCCAGCAGCCGAGTATCGGCTGCAACATCAAGTGGCGTCCCGGAAACGAGCCCGACTACTTCCCTCAGGGCTGATGAGCCCGCTGAAGGACCTCGGCGCAGGGCTGTCGCACACAGGTGCGGCGATCGGCACTCCCGAGACCCCGTCGGCGTTTTCCGGGGGGACCAGTCGACTCGCTTCCGCCCGTCGTCACGGGCGAGGACCCTGGATGGCTGTTTCCACAGACAGTTAGCGGCTCTGCCCCTTCGAGGGCGACTCGGACGACCCGGACCGGTGGCCCGTCATGCCGCGAAGTTCCTGCGTCTCGCCCGGATCGAGGCTGGCCGCCCGGAGGTTCTCCCGCTGGATCGCCTCGTAAACCTCCTGGCGATGGACCGGAATTTCCGCCGGCGCGTTAATCCCCAGCCGCACCTTGTCTCCTCGAATGTCGACGATCGTCACGACGATGGAGTCGCCGATCATGATGCTTTCATCACGTTGTCTGGAGAGAACGAGCATCGCCGGGGTCCTTCCTGATGTCTGATCCACGCCGACGGTCCACCGTGTCGGCTGTCAAGGAATTATGCGCTCTTTTTCAGCGCGGTCGGATTTGGATCGAGTTGATGTTGCAGCGGCAGGTCCCCACTGGCGACGACCTGCCGGCCTGTGCGGTCCTCGAGGTTGATGACGATTGGCGCCTTCAGATTGAGCGTGAGGCCTGTCGCGTTTTTGCCGACGATGACCACCAACTGGGCCTGCCGGATGTCGTGCAGCCGCAGGGGGGTCAGTTCGCTGCGGGGAATCCGCACCTGATACTGCGGCACGAATCGACGGGGACTGACGACCGCGATCGCCACATCGCCCCGCGTGGTGCTCTGGAGCCAGCCGAGGGCATCGTTGTCGGCATCGGCGAGCAGGGCCCATTCGCGGCAGTGTTCGAGCCCCGGCAGGCCGCTTGCAAAAGTCAGCAGGTCGGCCGCATCGACGTCAATTCGTCCGAAACGCGTGGTGTTGATCCGCATCGGTCTGGCACTCCTTTGCCCGGCGTCTTCCCGGCTTCGACCACTCAGCGTCGCCGGGGGAGCAGGCTCCCGCCTCCTCCGTCTTCGATACCATAGGCAGAAGGCGGGGTTCGGGTCGAGAAAAAAGGGCTGGCGAAATCGGCGGGATTGGGAAGATTCTGTTGGCCGCGGGGCTGGCGGGGTTAACGGGGTTTTTCCGATCTCGGCAACCCCGGCATCAAGTGCCCGGCCGTCGGGGAGGTCGGATCATTCCCACATCGGCTGGGCTCGCCAGGCGGCGAGCGACGCCAGGAGCAGCAGCGGCGCCCAGGCAGCGATTGACGGGCTCAACAGGTAGCCGGTTGCCAGGGCGTGAAAGCCGAGCGTCGTCAGGAAGAAGACTACTGTCATGAGCACGCAGAGGCCGACCGCGACGAACACGCCGCGGCGGCTTGGGCCCAGCACCAGCGGAATGCCGAGCAGGGCAAGGGCCATGTCGAGAAACGGGGCCACAAACCGGGCGTGAACCCGCAGCGGAACCTCGGCACCGACGCCGAGGCTCGGGTTGGCAATCGCCCCGATCAGTTCCGGCGTCGAGGAATACTGGCTCCAGTTGGCCGATCCGATCATCTGTTCGAAGGAGACGTCGCTGGCGATGAAGCATTGCCCCGGCTTGAGCCAGTCGGCGGAGCCGGCCGTGTCGGCGACCCGGCGGTCATCCAAGGTGAGCGGCGGGAGGCTGTCGATGTCCGGCGGGTTGGTGACGCCGCGCAGCAGATAGCCGGCGGCATGGTCGGCTGTCCGCTGCTTCCAAAGGGCTTCGACGGCGTCGATCTGGGGGCCATAGTCGGCGAGCAGCGGCGGCATCAGCAGGCTGACTGACTCGATCCTGCTGGCCGCCTCGCGGTAGCTCCGGCCCCGAAACAGGATTTCGGTCTGGTGGTCGTACCGGGCTTCAAACGGTTTTTCGGTCTCACCGCTGAGGTCCTGGGCGTTGCGGGAGATCGCCGTGCGGATCGTCGGGAGCACGAGTTCCCGGTTGGCGAGGGCGAGGAGGCTGACGATCGCGGTGAAGAGGATCGCGGGGCGGGCGATCCGCCACCGGGTGACGCCGGCGGCCAGCAGGGCGGTGAGTTCATTGTGGCGTTCGAGCCACGAGAGCGCGAACATGCCGCTGGCCAGCGAGATGATCGGACTGGTGGCATCAAAAAAGGAAATCAGCCGATAGCCGTAGTATCGGCCGAGCACCCGGGCGAGACTCCCGGTCTCTTCGGCGTGACTGACAAACTCTTCGAGGTTCGTGAAGGCATCGATCACGAAGGTGAGCCCGGCGAGACTCAGAAAGACGATGC
>CAZIQV010000034.1:0-11604 GCA_964541275.1 uncultured Chitinophagaceae bacterium
GGCTGAATGAAGAAAAGCCGAGGTTTTCATCATTCAGCTGGTGCTGATTGGCGGCCGCTGCTTGACGGAAAACGCCGACGTCCTGTCGGCTTTTCCTTTGCGGGCCTCCGCCCGCTGGTGCTGATTGGCGGCATCCTGCCGCCGGGTGGCAGGGGGTGGGGCTCGCTGGCTTCACGGAAAGTTCGGGCGTCGTGCCCGACTTTCCTTGGGCGGATTGATGGAAAGCCAAGGTTTCCGCCAATCCGCTGGTGCTCATTGGCGGCGGCTGCTTGATGGAAAACGCCGACGTCCTGTCGCCGGGTGGCAGGGGGTGGGGTGACTCGACGGCAGGCTCGGGCGTCGTGCCGGTGGTGTTTGGCGGGGACTCTCTGTCGGTGTCGACGCACTAAAAAACCGTGAAGCCCCGGCCGCAAGCCCGGGGATGGCGTGGCGCGGCCCCCGGCTTGCGGCCTTTAATAGCGAGTTGAGCGGAACGGCACTCCGGGAAGCCCGAGCCGCGCGCCGAGGGAATCCGGGTCTGGGCTCAAACAGCGGGGTTTCCCTCAGCTTGCGCTTCGGGCTTCAAAGCATCGGCTTCTTCTCACTTGTACGGGTGAGACCACGCCCTTCAAGCGGGCGGCAAGACGGAGCATCGGCTGGTGGTCATTGGCGACAGCCTGGCGCCGGGTGTTGCCGAACGGGGAAGCAGCCGGCGGGCCGCGGAACCTGCCGCCCTGCGGGCCGTTGGTATGATGGCCGACGTGGTCCGGCACCGGTCGGACTTTGGGGTTGTTGGCCTTTTGGTTGTTTCCATGTCCACCGCCACCGATCCATCCACCGACCTGATGCTGCGGGTTCGCGATGGCGATGCCGAAGCCTTTGAGCAGCTGGTCAGCCTCTGGCAGCCGCGGCTGGTGACGCTTTTCCTGCATCACACCGGTGACCACTCGACCGCTGAAGACCTCGCCCAGGAGGTCTTCCTGCGGGTCTACCGGGCCCGCCATCGCTATGAGCCTAAGGCGAAGTTCACCACCTGGGTTCACACCATCGCCAACAACCTCGCCAGCGACCTCCGGCAGCGGGCCTACCGCCGCAAGGAACGGGGAGCCGCGGCCAACCCCTCAGACTCCAGCGGCAGCATCGGCCTTGAACAGCTGGCCGTTGCCGCCAGCGGCCTGCTGCCGGCCCGGCAGCTCGACCGGGCCGAACTGCAGGCGGTGGTCCAGCAGGCGATCGCCGCGCTCAACGAGCGGCAGCGGATGGTGATTCTGCTGGCAAAGTTCGAACACTGCTCTTACGAAGAGATCGCCACGGCCATGAAGCTCTCCGTGCCGGCAGTCAAGTCGCTGCTCTTCCGGGCCCGGGAACAGCTGCGGACAGCACTGACACCCTATCTGGTCGAATCCCAGGAACAGGCATGAGCGACCGCGCCGATGAACTCGCCGTGACCCGGGCGCTGCCGCAGACGCCCGAAAACACCACACCCGCGGCCGATCTCGGAGAACTCTGGCAGGTGCTCGATACGCTGCCGCAGGCCGACCCGCCCGAGGACCTGCTGGCAACCACGATCGAAATGGTCGCCGTGCGGGCGACCTCGGCCTCGAGCCGGCGGCCGGGTGGCAGCGGTGGTCGCCTGGCGGCGGTCCGCCGCGATCTCTGGCAGTGGCTGACCCCGGCCGCCGTCGTGCTGGCGGCCATCCTCGTCGGTTTCTGGCTCGGTCAGGCGACAGCGATAGCTCCCCCCAGTGACCGCGACCGGGCCGAGTGGCGGGCCCGCCGCGACGCCGCCCTCCGGGAAAGTCTGAAGAACGATCCCGCGGCCCGGCGGCTCTGGCGGGAGAAACTCCACCAGGCCGAGGAGGTCGCAGACCGGCCGCCGGGAGCCCGGCCAGTCGAAAACCGCCGACCGCGGCCGCCTAACCCGCCGGGTGACCGCCAGTCCCGGAAGCCGGCCCAGCGGGCTCCGTTCGGTAGCCCAGAAAAGCCAGCAAAGCCTCGCAGAAAATTGCTGGAGCCTCGAGGGGAACGAGGTGCCCCGTCTCCGGCACCACCAGCAGCCGTCCCTGCGGCAAAAGCTGCTCCATCGCCTCCATCACCGCCGGCGGCGTGATCGTGTCCTCGGCACCGCAGATCAGCAGGACCGGAAGGTGGCACTGCTGCATCGCCGCGGTCATGTCAGGCCGCTCAGCCAATGCCGCCAGTGCCGCCTGAATGGTCGCCACCGGCTGGCGGGTGATCATCTCGTGGAGCAGGTTCTCGACCTCGGCCCGCCCGGGCCGGTCCCGGGCGGCAGGAGACGCTGCCAGGAGATTGGGGATCATCGCCTCGGCGAGAATCCGTTGACCCACCCGGCCCACCCGGGCGGCCAGATCGGCTCGGCCGGCGCGGGCCTCAGGTGTGTCCGCAGCAAACTTGGTGTCGATGAGCACAAGGCTTTTCACCCGGTCGGGATGCCGAACGGCCACCTGCTGAGCGACGTAGCCTCCCATCGACACCCCGGCGATTACGGCCGGCTCGGCGATGTGCAGGCTGTCGAGCAACTCGACGACATCGTCGGCAAGCTGTTCGATGCTCAGCGGCCGCGGCCCGGCCGGGTCGGGGCCGACACTTTCGCCAAATCCCCGCAGGTCGGGGATGATCAGCCGCACATGGTCGGCCAGCGGCAGCACCCGCCGCCACATCCGATGGTCGAGCGGGAAGGCGTGAAGCAGCACCAGCGGCAGTCCGCTGCCACTGGTTTCGACGGCGAGCGTGCCGCCGGGAACTGGAATGGGGTGGGTCGACACAGGGAATCCAGCGGTTCGTGGAGGTGGGACGGACCTGAGACACCCTTCATTGTGCCGTCCGCGGGAAGCGGTCGCAGGGTTTTTCGAACCCGCAAAGCGATGCCGCTCCGCCAACTGTCCGCTCAACAAGACGTTGAGCTCCCGGCCGGTACGCGGGGGGCCGATGTCGAGCCCGCCGCCGGCCGCAAGAGTCGGCGAGGCCGGCTGATGGTCGGGCATATCGGCCGCCTCAGCCGGGCGGCGACCGCTGCTCGACCCCGGCAGTTTCACACCGAGTTGCAGGTCGCCAGCCGACTGCGGCAGGTGCGACCGCCACCGGGAGCAGCCAGCCCGCTGCCGCGATGCGTACGATTCGACGTCGGGGGCAGCGACGAAGCAGACGGCATCATGCGGGACGACAACCCTCCCTCCCGGTCCCGGTTGGCAACGGCGTCCGGCCTGATCCTGAGTCTCATCGCTGGCTGCTACGCCGACCAGCTTCCCCGGGAGATGCGTCACCTCGGAGTGCCGCGGGTTGAGGCGATCGAGGTGCAGCTGCTGGAGCGGGTCACCCTCACGCCGGGGGCGACGGTGCAACTGCCGCTGCAGCTCAAGCGAAATGGCAATGAGGGCCCGATCACCGTCAGCCTGCCCGAACTGCCCGCCGGTGTCGAGGCTTCGTTCAAGCCGGAAATTGCCGCCGGGCTCTCCGAGGTTGAGATCGTCCTGACAGGCAGCCCGACTCTCGGCGACCGGGAAATCACCCGCGAGGTGTCAGTCTGCCTGACCATGGACGGGCAGTCGATCGATGCCTCGTTCAGCCTGAATCTGCCACGGGTGCCGCGGCCGGTGATCGAGCCGCTGCCGGCGGTGTTCCTGCAGCCGGGAGATGCGATTGACCTGCTCGTGCCGGTAACCCGCAACGGCTATGCCGATCCGCTCGTCTTCGCGCCACCGGCAGTTCCCGCAGGCGTCGTCTGCCGCCTGCCGGAGAAGCCGTTGCAGGGCGACAGCCTGCCGGTTCACCTCGAGGCCGCCGAGACGGCAGCCGAGATGCAATCGGCGGTGCTGCTGACGACGACTGTCTACGGCCGGCCGATCTCGACGCCGCTTCAGCTCGTGGTGGCCCGCCGGCCTTTCCGGCTGCCGACAGTCCCGGTCGTGACGCTCCAGCCGGGCGAGTCGCGGCAGGTCGAGGTGCCGATCGAGCGGGATTCGGTCGAACCACTCAGTCGGCTGATCACCAGTGGCGTGCAGCCGCTGACCGATGTGCAGCTGGTGCCGACAGCCTTCAGCGGCCCGATCAGCCTCACCGCGACCAGTCCCGACGGGGCGATTGCCGTCGAGCCGGTGACCGCGGCCGCCGGCAGCCGCGGTGCCACGGTGCTGGTTGCGGCCGATCCGTCGGCCCGACCCGGCGCCGTCACCGTCGGGCTCCGGGCAGCCGCCGACCATCTCGAAGCGACCGGTCTGCTGGTGGTGCGGGTGGTCGGCACCGCGGCCACCGCAACGGAACTGTCCGCGGCGATTGCCGCAGCGGTCGCCCCGGGAATGCCGCTTCGTGCCGGCGGTGTCGCGGGCCGCACCACGGCTGAGTCGCGGCGGCTGCTCGGCCGCCATTACGGACAGTCGCCGGAGTCGCGGAAAGCCATCGGCAGGGCCCTCGACTGGCTGGCGGCAGCCCAGGCCGAGGATGGTGGCTGGCAGCCGACCGGTGACCGGATTGGCATCCGGCTTGCCAGCCACGGCGGCGCAGCAAGCCCGCACGGCACCGACCGGCCGACCGCGACGGCCGCGGCGTTGCTGCCGTTTCTGGCCGAGGGCATCACCCACGAAGCTGTCTCGGCGACTGCGGCCGACCGCGAGAGCTTTGCGGCGACCGTCGGCCGCGGGCTGTTTTGGCTGGGCAATCGCCAGATCGAGGCCAGCCGGCAGACGCCGGGGATGATCAGCGAGACGCTTGCGGGACAGGCGTTGGGGCTGGTCGCCTTCAGCGAGGCCTACGCGGCGAGCGGCGACCGGCGACTGGCAACCAACGCGAAGTTCGCCGCCAGGCAACTCGTCGATCGGCAGGCCGACGGCGGGGGCTGGGCCGAGGGCGACGCAGTGACGCCGCTGGCAACCGCCCGGGCCTATCTCGCCCTGGCACGGGCCAGGGCCTGCGGCGTCGGCGTGTCGGCACTCGCTCTGAGGCGGGCCGAGCAGCAGCTCGCGGCAGCGGCCGCGACCAGCCCGACTTCGCTGTTGAGCGATTGGGCTGCGGCCGACTGGCCGCCCGGGGCGACTCGCACCGCTGCCTGGCTGTTGGCCCGACAGGCAGCCGGGCTGCGGGCCGGCGGTGAGCAGTTGGCGATGCTGGCGCCGGCGGTCGAGGCTGACCGCTGCAGCCGGTCGGTCGACTTTCTGCGGGATACCGGCGAGCTGCTGCGGAACCTTGACGGCGAGTCGTTCGACCGCTGGAACGCCCAGGTTCATGCGTTTCTCTGCCGCAGGCAGCTGCGTGCCGGAGCTGCCGCCGGCAGCTGGGATCCCGATGACTTTGCCGGCGGGACCGATCGGCTGCACACGACGGCCCTCGCGACGCTCTGCCTCCAGGTCGCCTACCGCACGCTGCCGCCGGCGGAGTGAACAACATTCACTGCCCGCCGCTTCGGGGAAGTTCGCGCGCCGAAGGCACGCGAGGAAGCGGGGGCCGACGGCCAGCCTCGGCAGGCAAAGTTTGAGCAGCGGCGGGCCGGCGGAGACCGTCGCCACCGTTTCGTCGCGACCTGCGCTTCCTCAGGCATTGCCGCTACCGATCGTTGCAGGCGGTCACGGCCGCATCGCCAGGAACTTTTCCAGATTTTTTCTGATCGTGACGCTGCCCGGTTCGTTCCGCTGGGCGACCACCTGGCAGCGGATCGCCTCCTCGGGCTGGCCGGCGGCTGCATAGCAGTGGGCCAGCGTGTCGAGATAGCTGGCACTGTCGAATGAGAGTTCGAGAGACCGCTTGGAATAGCGGGTGGCCCGGGCGAGGTCGCCTTCGGTGTTGGCGACCAGCCAGGCGTACTCGTTGTAGCCGTTGGGCTCGTCGGGCTCGGAGTCGATCCGTTGCTGCAGCCTTTCGAGGGCCGCGTCGATCAGCCCCAGCACCCGGTCTCGATCGGCTGCCGAGAGGTCGGGCAGGTGATACAACGCGATCAGACTGTCGATCTCGCCCGGAGCGATGTCGACGGCCGCTTCGAGCGCCTGCCGGGCTGCATCGGGTTCATCAGCGTCGCGGGCGGCACAGAACCGGAAATAGTGCCGCCGTCCAGCCAGCGACTTCGGCTCATGGCCGAGCGACTCAAGCACCCGGGTGTTGGGAACGTTGCCGCGGGAACCCTCGAGCGTGTTCCGCAGCACCTCGGCCGCGGCGGTGCAGCGGCCCTGATCATTGAGAAACTCGGCCCGGCTGACGGCCAGTTGAACCGCCGCCTGCGGCGAGAGGCCGTCGGCGGTGAGCACCCGCTCGTACTCCCGATCGCCCCAGTCGACAACGCCCCAATGCGACAGCCTGATTGCCGCCAGCAGCTGCTGTTGCAGATTGTCGGTGGCGGTTTCAAAAGCCTGCTCAGCCAGTTCGGTCGCCGCGAGGTCCCGGCCCCGGGTTCGCTCGCACCAGGCGGCGGCGTAGGCGAGCAGCGGCTGATCGTCGAGCTGATCGAGAACGGCGTCGGGCAACTGGTCGACCAGCCCGGCGAGGCCGGTGTCGGCGGCCCAGAACAGCAGATTTGCCAGTTCGACCGTCTCGTCCTCGCGGTCGTCGCGATCGATCAGATCAAACAGTTTGGCCGCCGTCTCCAGGGCCCGCTCGGTCTGGCCGGCCTGGGCCATTGCCCGGGCGAGGCAGCGGCGAATCAACTGCGTGACCGGGTCGTCGGTCTTGGCACCGCCGGCGGCATCGGAGGCAGCCAGCGGTCGGGTTGGCAGGGCGGTCTCGTCGAGAAACCGGTCGACAGCCCGCACCAACTGCTCCAGCGGTTCGGCGAGGTCAGCCGGGGCGGCGGGCTCGGCAGCGTCGGCCAGCCGGGAAAAATTGATCAGCGATCGCAACAACTCTGCTGCGGGACGGCGGCTGTTGCCGAGTTCGGCCGCCACTGGAACGGCCAGTCGGGGCCAGTGGGGATCGCCCGGCCGCCATTCCTGCAGAATCACGACGGCCGCCAGTTGGGAGACAACCGGCGACCGGTGGATACGGGTGAGCCGGGCAAGGGGGCCGCCGCCGGCGTCAGCTTCCAGGCGGATCAGCCGGCTGAGCACCTGCAGTTGCTCGGCCAGCGGTTTGCTTGAAAACTTTTCAAGCAGCGTGCCGACGGCCGGCGGATCGGTCGGCCGCACCAAGGGGACAGTCTCAAGAATCCAGCGGGCTCGCAGGGCGACTTCAAGATCATCACGCTGCTCCGCCGCCGCCAACAACGCGTCGATCGCCTCGGTCGACACCGCGGTCAGCCGCCGGGTGGCCGCCTCGCGGACGGCATAGTCACCGCTGCCGAGTTGTTCGACCAGGACCGCGATCTCGGCATCGTCGGCCGGCTGAACAGGCAGGGTCGTGACAGCCGGGACGCTGCCGGCCGTCAGCAGATTCGCTGCGAGAACGGGAGCCCACCACCCTGCGAGCCGCCGTGCTGTCCAACGAGACCCTGCTTTTACCATCGAACCCTCCCAGTCGCGGCGGTTCACATGCCCAGCTAGGCTCTGTCTGAAAAGGCTACCGTTGGCCCGAGAGCGAGCTGCTTTGGCCTCTGGCAAGGACGGCGAAGCAGCCAGATTTGCAGATCTGGCGATGGAGCCGGACGTAGCCAGAGGATAAATGAGCCGCTCGAAGCCAGGTACTGAGTTTTCAGACAGAGCCTCGTTATGATCATAGCCGAGGCACCGGCGGGACGGGGCAAAAGCCGACGATCGCAGGCGTTTGCGGCACGCTGCGTACCGTCGCCTCGGCGGTCCCGAAGGCGGGCTGGTCCGGCAGCTTTTCGGTGCGACACCGGACCTTCGGCTGCAACGCTGCCGCAACGATCCGCGACCCTGTCCGGGGGGCGACGATCAGCGATGCGGGGAAAGACGCGGCGAGTTCGGGGTGGTCGTGGCGTCGTCGAGCCTGACGGAGCCAGGCGGGCAAATCAGCCGCTCGAAGCCGGGCACTGAGTTTTCAGACAGAGCCTAGGCGGCGTCGGGTTCGATGCCGAGATCGCGGATCGTGACGAGGGGCTCAAGCGGAATGCCGCGGGCGGCAAATGCCTCGGCGGCGCCGGCGAGGCGATCGATCACGGTCACGACCCGCTCGACCCGGAGGCCGAACTCGGTGGCCCGGTCGATTGCCAAGAGCGACGACCCGCCGGTGGTGGTGACGTCTTCGACAATGACCACCCGCTGACCGGCAGCGACCGGGCCCTCGACGTATCGCTGCAGGCCGTGGCCTTTCGGTTCCTTTCGCACCATAAACCCTTTCAGCGGCAGCCCGGCGACGCCGGCCATCGTCACCGCGGCGGCAGTGATCGGATCAGCGCCGATTGACATGCCGCCGATCGCCTCCGGCAGTTCCCCCAGAGCCTGCAGCCGCAGGAGGATCGCCCGGCCGACGAGCATCGCCCCGTGCGCGTCGAGGACCACCTGTTTGGCGTCGAGGTAGAAGCTGGCCGTGCGGCCCGAAGCGAGGGTGAAGCTGCCGCGTTGCAGGGCCTGCCGTTCGATCAGATCGATCAGCCGGCGGCGGGTCGCGTCAAAACTGTCGTCAGCTGGGGCAGTCCGGTTCATGACAGAAACCTAGCAGATTCTGGCGAATCCTCGCGGCGGCCGCTCCCTGGCGGCATTTTTTGACTCCCCGGGTCGCCCCCTTAGAATCTGGTTACGACTCCTGCCACCCAAGAGGCGACTGCAGCCGATGTGTCCGATGCTTTTCAAAGCGGCGGGGTCGCGGCCCACCCAGTGGGCGGTCTGCCTGGTCGCGGTGGTGATCGTTGCCCTCGGCGGAGAATCTGTGTCGGCGGGACCTTTGGCCGACGCAGTGGCCCGGGCGCGGGCCGCAGCCGGGGTCGGGCCGCCGCCTGCAGACGCCCGTCAACCGCCGCAGCCGGCCGCCGACGAAGCGATTCCGCCGGCTGACAGGAACGGGGTCGGGGCAGACCCGCCCGCTGCCGCAGCGTTGCCGACGGTGACCCTGCAAGTCCAACTGCCGATCGCCGGCAGCCGCGATACACAACTCCGCGCGGCGATTCTCCGGCAGCTCGACCGGCTCGAAAGCGTTCCGGGCCGACGGGGCCTGCTGGTGCTCCAGTTTGCCGCCGGTCAGACCGACTCGCCCGCCGGAAGCGACTTTGGCCGCTCGCTTGCCCTGGCGAGGTTTTTGACCGACCCGCGGCTTGCCGGGGTGAAGACGGTTGCCTTCCTGCCGGAAGGCGCCAGTGGCCACGCCGTGCTGGTGGCGTTGGCCTGCGAGGAGATTGTGATGGCCCCCGACGCCGTGCTTGGACCAGCGAACCGTGATGAGCCGCGGGTCGACGAGGCGATGCGGGTCGCCTATCGGGAAATTGCCGGCCGCCGGCGGACGGTGCCGCCGCCGCTGGCTGTCGCCCTGCTCGACCCGGCAAGCCGGGTGGCCCGGGTGGCGACCGAGGTTGGCGAGCAGATCGTGCCGGTTGCAGCGGTGCCTGCTGTTCGCAAAGAGGTGCAGGTGCTCGGGGTTGAGGAACTGGGGCCGGCGCCGCTGGAGTTGACCGGCCGCCAGGGTCGGGAACTCGGTGTCGTGCGGTTGCTGGCGGCGAGCCCGGCTGAACTGGCTGCCGGACTCGGCGTCGATCCTGCTGCGGTGGCAATCGACCCGTCGGTCGGTCGCGGCTGGCAGGCGGCGGTCGTCGGGCTGCGGGGGCCAATCAGCGGCGACAGCGTCGCCCGAGTCCGGGCCCGGCTGCAGGAAGCAGTGGCAGACGGCGCAAATTTTCTCTGCTTGAAAATCGACAGCCCCGGTGGAGCGGCTGAGCAGAGCCTGGTGCTGTCGCGTTGGCTGACCGGTCTCGATCCGGCCCAGGTGCGGACGGTGGCCTATGTTCCGCAGCAGGCTCGCGGTGACGCCGCGTTGATCGCCCTGGCCTGCGACGAACTGGCGATGGGTGAGCGCGCCGTGCTCGGCGGGGAGGGAGCGGCGGCGATCGGCGGCCGGCAGGCCGAGGCGATCACCGTCGCCTGGCGAGAGGCGGTTGCCGACCGACAGGAACGCTCGTGGTCGCTGCCGTTGGCGTTGGTGCTGCCGGGGTTCACTGTCAGCCGGACGGTGCAGCGGACGACCGGCCGGATCGAATATTTCAGCGACCAGGAACTGCAGGCCCGTGGCGACCGCGATGACTGGCAGCAGGAGGCGGCCTTGGCAGCCGGCCCGCTGGCGTTTTCCAGCGTTGAGGCCGAGGCATACGGCCTGGCTGGGCCGCCGCTGGGCTCGTTTGCCGAGCTTGCCCAGCGGTATGGACTCGGCGCGGACGTCGCCCTCGTCGAGCCGGGCTGGGCCGACCGCCTGCTCGATGCGCTTGCCAGTCCTCGGCTGGCCTGGCTGCTGCTGCTGATCGGCGGCGCGGGCCTTTACATCGAACTGCACACGCCCGGCCTCGGGTTTGGCGGTTTCATCGCGATGGTCGCCTTCATCGTCTATTTCTGGAGCCAGTACCTGCATGGCACCAGCGGCTGGCTTGAAGTGATGCTGTTCATCGCCGGGCTCGTCTGTCTGGCGGCGGAGATCTTCGTCGTGCCCGGCATGGGCGTGCTGGGGCTTGGCGGCGGGCTGCTGATCATCGCCTCGCTGGTGCTCGCCAGCCAGTCGTTCGTGCTGCCGGCCAATGACTATCAGGTGCGACAGCTGAAGTGGTCGCTGCTGGGGATTCTCGGGGCCGGGGTCGGCGTCGGGGTGTTCGGGGCGGTGGTGCGGCGGTGGCTGCCGTCGACGCCGGTGCTCCGGCATGTTCTGCTGACGCCGCCGGAGCCCGACCCCGAGCCGGTCACCGAATCGCTTGACCTGCTCGTCGGCGCCGGCGGCCTGACGACCACGCGGCTGGCACCGGCGGGCAAGGCCGAAATCGCCGGGGTGCTGCGGGACGTCTGGAGCGAGGGCATGCTGATCGAACCGGGAACGACGGTGCGGGTCACAGCGGTGCGGGCTGGTCGGGTGATGGTGCTGCCGCAGTACCCGCAGGAGCCGGCATGAGTCCTGTCATCTGGGTCTTCGGACTGTTGGCGGTCGGCCTGCTGTTGATGATGTTGGAGGTCTTTATTCCTTCTGGCGGTCTGCTGGGGTTTGTCAGCATCGCGGCGATCGTGGCGGCGGTCGCTACCGCCTTTCTCGAGCAGGGCATCACTGCGGGTTTCCTTGTTCTTGCGGTGACGGCTGTGGCGGTGCCGGCGACCCTGGCACTCGCCTTCCACCTGTTTCCGGCAACGCCGCTGGGACGCCGGATCTTGCCGCCACCCCCCGAGGCAGCCGCCCTGGTTCCCGCCGCCACCGAGCGACAGCATGTCCGCGACCTGGTCGGACGCCGCGGCGTTGTCGCCAGCGAGTTGGTGCCGTGGGGGCAGGTCGAAATTTCCGGCGAGCGGCTTGAGGCGGTGAGCCAGTCGGGCCCGATGTCGGTGGGAACAACGGTGGCGGTCGTCGGCACCGATGGTCGGGCGGTGGTGGTCCGCCGGGCCCGGGAGGAGCCGCGGCTACGGCCCTTTCCCCTGCCTCAGTTCCTGTCCACCCCTCCGCAGCCGGAGGGGCCGGCCGAATCCGAAGCGGCCGACCTGCGATCACCGACGCTGGAAGAGTTTGAATTCGACGACCTCGACAGGCCCGCCGACACGTGACCGGTGCCGACAC
>CAZIQV010000035.1:0-11578 GCA_964541275.1 uncultured Chitinophagaceae bacterium
CGAACATCACCTGTTGCCATTCATGGGACAGGCCCACATCGGCTACATCCCCAACGGCCGGGTCCTCGGTCTGAGCAAACTCGCCCGAGTGGTTGAGGTGGTCTCCCACCGGCCCCAGGTGCAGGAGCGGATGACCGAGCAGATCGCTGGTCTGCTTGAGCATGACCTCGGAGCGAAGGGGGTCGCCGTCGTGATCGAAGCCTCGCACACCTGCATGACGATTCGCGGGGTGCGGAAACCTGGCAGTCTCTGCGTCACCTCGGCCATGAAAGGCATCTTCCGGTCGAACGTGTCGAGTCGGGCGGAGGTGATGTCGTTGATGTACGGCAAACGCTAGCGACCGCCACCATTGCGGTCGCCTGAAGAATTGGTCGCGGCCCGTCGGCAGCGGGCGACTGTCGGGAGGACTTGGCGAGTGACATTGTTGATCGACTTCCTCTGCCGCTTCGGCTGCGGCCTTGCTGTGGCCCTCTGCCTGACCTCGACGGCGCTGGTGCCCGGCGGTTTTTTTCGGGTCAATCTGCTGGTCGTTCTCGGCCTGGCCACCTTCGCCGGTCTGCTCGCCGGAACGGCCGGGCTGACCACAGTCGCCGCGCTGCTGGCCGGCATGGCGGTGGTCTCGTGGATCGGCAGCGTGCTGATGTTCGCCGACCGCCGCCGGGGCGGCCTGCTGTGCTGCGCGGTCGCCGCCGGGCTCGGCGGGATTGCCACCGTGCTAGCAGGCGATCCGAGTCCGCTGGCGAGCGTCGGCCGGCTCGCTTCCGGATGCCTGATCGGCCTCACCGTCAATGCCATGCTGCTCGGGCACTGGTATCTCAATGCTCCCGGCATGCGGGTCGACGCTTTGCGGCGGTCGATCGACCAGACCCTGATGGCCTGGGGCCTGCTGCTGGCCTGCACGCTGGCTGCCGCCGGCTGGCAGGCCGTGGCGGTCGCTGGGACCGGCGGCGACTGGTTCGCCCGGGTCGCCCGCGGTCTGGCGGCGTCCGACCGCCTCGACCAAACCGGCATGGCCTTGTTGTCACTGCGTTGGCTCGCCGGTCTGCTGGGCCTGCCGGTGCTGCTGGTGATGAGTCGCAAGACACTCGAAATTCCCAACACCCAAAGCGCCACGGGCATTCTCTACGTCGCCTGCCTGGCGGTCATTCTCGGGGAACTGACCGCCCAACTTCTGGCAACGCCGGTGGCGGTTTCGGGAGAGGCTGCCCCGCTTCCAACCCTGCACCCCAGGCTGCCATGAACATCGTCTATTCCTGCTCCGAGTGCGGCCGGCAGACGGCGGCTGCCGCGATTGAAACGCAGGCGGGTCTCCGCTGCCCGTCCTGCGACCGCGTCGTCAGCCTGCCCGCCGGGGCGATCCTGCCGGCCACAGCCGCCGAGCCGCCGCGGCTGACCCGCTGCGTCGTCTGCCCGAGCGCCGAATTGTTCGTCCGGAAGAACTTTCCCCAGCGAATCGGTGTTGGCATTGTCGTGGTCGGCTTTGCCGCCAGCTGTGTTGCCTGGGCCTATCGGGAGTTGATCCTGACCTTCGGCATCCTCTTCGCGACGGCCGCCATCGATGTCGTCCTCTACTTCCTCGTGCCCGAGTGCCTGACCTGCTACCGCTGCGGAGCCCGCTACACCGGTCCGGGGATCACCGACCGGTTTGGGGGCTTCAACCTCGAGACCCACGAGAAGCACCGCCAGCAGGCAGCCCGCCAGAACCGGGCGGTGGGATCGGCCGGCTCGTGAGCCTGAAGTGAGCAGTTGATGGAAGCGGACGCACGACGGCTGGAACTTGAACGCACCCGGATGGCGGAGGATCTCCGGGGTGTCGTCGCCGGGGATGTGATCTTCGACGATGCCGGCCGGTCGCTCTACGCGACCGACGCCAGCCTGTTTCGGCTGCCTCCGCTCGGCGTCGTCCGGCCCCGTTCGGTCGAGGATGTGGCCGCGACCCTCGAGTGGGCCGCCCGCAACGGCGTGCCGGTCCATCCCCGCGGCGGCGGCACGGGGCTGGCCGGCGACGCCCTCGGCTCCGGGATCATCCTCGACTGCTCGCGATATCTTCGGCGGATCGTCGGCACGGCCGAGGAGACCGTCCGCGTGCAGCCGGGGGTGACCTGTCGGCAGCTTGAGGCCCACCTGGCGACGTTCGGCCGCTGCTTCGGTCCCGACCCGGCAAACGCCGCCGTCACGACCGTTGGCGGCATGCTTGGCCGGAACACCTCCGGCAGCCGATTTCCTCTGCACGGTGCGGTCCGCGACCGGCTGGTTTCCGCGGAGGTTGTCTTCAGCGACGGCGGGATTGCCGAACTGTGTCCGACTGCGGTCGCCGGTCGGGGGGATCGCGACGGCATGCCCGCCGCCGCCGCCCGCCGGCTTGCGTTGGCCCGGGGACTCGCCGCGGTCGGCGAGGCGGCCCGCCCAGAGCTGGCACGGTGGGCGAAATCCGGCCGACTGGTTCATGGTGGCTACCGGCTCGACGGTGTCATCCACCCGGGTTCGCAGCCCGGTGTGCCGACGATGGTCGACCTGCCCCGGCTGCTCGCCGGCAGTTCCGGAAGTCTGGCGGTGGTCACCGCGGTGACGCTGGCGACCCGTAGCGGCGTCGGCGGCTCGGCGGTCGGTCTGTTTTTCTTTGATTCCCTGGAGCGGGCGGCGGTTGCTGCCCTCCGGTTTCGCAGCCTGGAGACCGCAGCCTGCGACCTGTTCGACAAGCGGCATCTCGCCCTGTCGCGGTCGGCGAGCCCGGCGTTTGAACGGCTGATTCCCGCGGTTGCCGAAGCGGGGCTCCTCGTCGAGTTCGCTGGAGACGACCAGGCCGACTGCCGGAGGCGGCTCGACGACGCCATCGAAATGATGCGGCGGTCGCGGTTTCATTGCATCGACGCGCGGCGGGCCGAAGCGGCTGCCGACGCAGCTGAGTTCTGGCAGCTGTCGCGAACCGTCGTCTCGACGCTCCACGGGGCTCGCGGAGCCGTCCGGCCGGTGCAGTTCATGGAGGATGTGGTCATTCCGCCGGAGCAGTTGCCGGCCTTTCTGCGCCGGTATCAGGACCTGCTGAAGAAGCATGCCGCGACCGCCCTGCTGTTTGCCCACGCCGGCCATGGCCAGCTTCATGTCCGCCCCTTTGCTGACCCCGACGCCGCGGGCGAGCGGACGCGGCTGGAGGCGTTGGCGGCCGACCTCGTGGCGGCAGTCGTGCAGCTCGACGGCACGATCGGCGGTGAACAGGGCCTGGGGCTCTCCCGCACCCGGTTCTTTGCGGAACACTTTCCCGACCAGGTCGCAATCTGCCGAGAGATCAAGCGGCTGTTCGATCCGGCCGGGCTGCTCAACCCCGGGAAGATCGTTCCTGTTGCCGACGAGCCCCGGCCAGCCTGGCGACAGCTCCCTGCCGCGGTCCCGGACGCTGTCGGTCTGCCGCTGTTGAACTGGACGGCAGCGACGCTGACCGCCGAGGTCGCTGCCTGCAATGGCTGCGGTGCCTGCCGGGCCGATGCCGGGCCGTCGCGGATGTGCCCCCGATTCCGCGAGTCGCCCGGCGAAGAGTGGTCGCCGCGGGCCAAGGCGAATCTCGTTGCCGGGCTGCTCGGCGGGGAAGTCGATTCGCAGACGGCCGGCGGCGAGGCGATTCGGGCGATCGCCGATACCTGCTTCAACTGCCACCAATGCCGCACCGACTGTGCCGCCGGGGTCGATATTCCGGCGTTGGTGACCGAACTCAAGGCGGCTGCCGTCGCCTCTGAAGGCCTGCGATGGACGCCCTGGCTGCTTGCCCGCATCGATCAGCTGTCGGCCGTCGGAGGCCGTCTGCGGCCGCTTTCGAACTGGGCCCTGACCAACCCGCAGGCCCGCTGGCTGCTCGAACGGCTGCTGGGAGTCGCCCAGGGCCGCAGGCTGCCGCGATTCACCGGCAACTCGTTTCTCCGCTGGGCCGCCCGCCGCGGTCTCACCCGGCCGTCGAAACGGTCGGGGCCGCGGGTGCTCTACTTTCTCGATACCTTCGCCCGCCGGCACGACCCGGTCGTGCCCCGGTCGCTGGTCGCCCTGCTCGAACGCAGCGGCGTGGGTGTCTTCGTCGATCCTCGGCAGGTCGCCTCCGGCATCGCCGCCATTTCGGCGGGCGACCTCGACCTCGCCCGCCGGCTGGCTCGGAGGAATCTTCAGATACTCGCCGAGGCGGTGCGGCTCGGCTACCAGATCATCGCCACCGAGCCGGCGGCCGTGACAGCAATCCGGCACGACTATCCGTTGTTACTCGACGACGAGGAACTGCCCGGCGTCGTCGCGGCGACCCGCCATGCCACCGACTACCTCTGGGAGTTGCACCGCGAGGGTCGGCTCGTCGGCGACTTCGAGCCGCTGCCGCGGCAGCTGCTCTACCACCAGCCCTGCCACTTGCGGCAGCCCGCGGCGAGCAGCGATTCCACCGGCTTGCTGCGGCTGATTCCCGACCTTGGAATCGACACGCGGACAACCGGATGCTCGGGCATGGCGGGCACCTTCGGGCTCGATCGCGACAACTACCGGACCAGCCTCCGAATAGGCCGGCCGTTGCTGGCCGCCGTGCGGGATCCGGCGATTGGCGGCGGGGTCACCGAGTGTTCGGCCTGCCGCCTCCAGATGGAGCAGGCGTCGAGCAAGCCGATGCTCCATCCGGTCGTGCTGCTGGCTGTCGCTGCCGGGCTCGTGCCCCAAGCGGCAGCTGCGGGGGAGTGACTGCCGGGTGCCGAGAGAGAAAAAACTGCTGTGAGCACGCCAGACCAAAACACTGAACGGACCGGACCGGCCGACGCCGGTCCCGCCATCACGGTGCAGCTTTTCGCCGGGATGGCGGCTGCGGCGGGACAACGTCAGGTCACCGTCCTCCCGACGGTCGCCACGGCAGCCGGGGTGCGGGCGGCGCTGGCAGCGGCGGTGCCGGTCATTGAACCGCTGCTCAGCCGCAGTGCCGTGGCGGTCGACGGGCGGTATGCCGCTGCGGAGACGCCGGTCGGGCCAGACTCCGAAGTCGCCGTTATTCCCCCGGTGAGTGGAGGCTGAGCATGAACGTCGTCGACCTGGTGCACCGGCCGATCGACGCGGCAGCCCTGCTCGCTGGTGTCGGCAGTCCGGACGCCGGTGCGAACCTTCTGTTCACCGGCACCACCCGGCGAACCACGGGGGAAGTCACCACCGACTGGCTCGACTACGAGGCCTACGAGCCGCTGGCCCGGTCTGAGCTTGAGCGGTTGCGGGATCAGGCGATCGTCCGTTTTGGGCTCTGCGGTTGCGGGATCGTCCATCGCCTCGGCCGCGTGGCCGCCGGCGAAACCAGCGTCGCGGTTGCGGTGTCGGCCGGCCATCGCCGCGAGGCCCTCGCCGCCGCCGATTGGCTGCTCAACGAACTGAAACGGCAGGTGCCGATCTGGAAGCGGGAGGCCGGTCCGGGCGGCATGGCATGGGTGCACCCCGAATCGGCCGGCAAACCGGGAACCGAAGCCCCGGCTCAGGGGAGCCGGGGGACCACGCAGGCAATAGGGGCGTCGGCGGATGACGGCTGATCGAAGCTCGCCGCATTTCCAAGAGCCCGGCCCGGAGACGGCGATGCGGTTCCCGGGAAAGACTCTAGGATAGAGAGTGCGCAGGCTGGGGCAGCCCCGACATCTAATGAAGCCTGCATCGCCTCCCGCGGGCTGTGTCATCGTGCTGAAAACCTTCGTCCGCTGCCTTCGTCTTTCTCATGGATGTTGATCCGCATACACCCCCGACGTCAGCAACCCAGCTGGTCGACTCATTCGGCCGGCAGCACACCGATCTCCGGGTGAGTGTCACCGATCGCTGCAACCTGCGGTGCGGCTACTGCATGCCGCTGGAGGTTTTCTTCAAGGCCCGGTCCGAATTGCTCACCTACGAGGAGATCACCCGGACGGTGGCGGTGGCAACCCGGCTGGGCATTCGGACCGTGCGGCTGACCGGCGGCGAACCGCTGGTGCGGGCCGAGCTTGCCGAGCTGGTTGGGCAGCTGGCGGCGATTCCCGACCTCGATGAGGTGGCCCTGACCACCAACGGCCTGCTGTTGGCCGAGCAGGCTGCAGCCCTCGCCCGCGCCGGGCTCGCCCGGCTCAACGTCAGCCTCGACAGCGTCGACCCGCAGCGGTTCGGCCAGATCGCCCGACGGCCGGGCCTCGAGCGGGTGCTCGAGGGCCTCGCGGTCGCTCGGCGGTGCGGGTTCCGCAGGATCCGGATCAACGCCGTCTCGATTCGGGGGCTGACCGAGGCCGAGATTGTCCCGCTGGCCCGCTTCTGTCGCGAGCAGCAGTTCCACCTGCGATTCATCGAGTTCATGCCGCTCGATGCCGACGCAGGGTGGGACGAAAGCAGCGTGCTGACCGGCAGCGAGGTGCGGGCGATCGTGGAGGCGGCCTGCGGGCCGCTGGAGCCGGTGCCGGCGGGCGATCGGGGCCAGCCCGCGGTCGACTATCGCTACGCCGATGGCGGCGGCCTTGTCGGTTTCATCGACCCCGTCAGCCAGCCCTTTTGCAATCGCTGCGACCGGCTGCGGCTGACGGCCGACGGGCAGTTCCGCAACTGCCTGTTCTCGACGACCGAGTGGGATGCCCGGGCGGTGCTCCGCGGGTCGGGCAGCGATGACGACCTCGCCCGGTTGCTTGTGAACTGCGTGCGGGCAAAGCGGGCGGCCCACGGCATCGGGACGACCGCGTTCCAACGGCCGGCCCGGGCGATGTACCAGATTGGCGGCTGATGCCCCGGAAGGCACTGTGATGAACCCGCAACCGGAAGCCGACGCCAGCCTGCCGCCGCGGCGCTACCTCGACAATGCCGCCACCAGCTGGCCCAAGCCGGAGAGTGTCTGGCAGGCCTGGGAACAGGCCGCCCGCAACAACGGCGTGGCGGCCGGCCGGGGCGGCTACCGGGAAGCAGTGGCCGCCGGCAAAATGATCGCCGAGGCGCGGTCCGCCGCCGCCGGCCTGCTCGGGGTGCCGGCCGCCCGGGTCGCCCTGCCGACATCGGCGACGCTCGGGCTCAACCAGGCGATTCACGGGCTGCTGCGGCAGGGGGACCATGCCATCGCAACCGCCGCCGATCACAACGCCACGCTCCGGCCGCTGCACCATCTGGCGCGGCAGGGACGAATCACGCTGTCGGTGGTGCCCTGTGATGGCCGGGGGTGGGTCGACCCGCAGGTGATCGCAGACGCCTGGCGGCCGGCGACCCGGCTGGTCACGCTCTCGCAGGCGTCGAATGTGACCGGCATGCTGCAAAATACCGCGGCCGTCCGCGACTTGGTCCGCCAGCGGGACGGGCTGTTCCTGCTCGATGCCTCGCAGGCGTTCGGACAGGTGCCGCTCGACGCTGACGGCCCCGCGGCTGACGTGGTTGCGGCACCGGCCCACAAGTGGCTGCAGGGCATGCACGGGCTGGCGGTGCTGTTCGTGCGGGCGGGATTGGAGCTTGAGCCGCTGCTGCAGGGAGGCACCGGCTCGGTGAGCGAGTCACTCGACATGCCTCAATCGCTGCCGGAGCAAATCGAGGTCGGCACGGCCGATCTGCCGGCGGCGGCAGCCCTCCCGGCGGCAGTGGCGTGGCTGGAAACAGAGGCCGGCGTCCGGCGGCGGGCGGTATGTCGGCGGCTGGCCCGGGAGTGCCGCGAGCGGCTGGCCGCCGTGCCCGGGGTGCGGGTCGTCGGCCCGACGGCGGCCGAGGATGCAGCCGCCCCGATTGTGAGCTTCGTCGTGTCGGGGTTTTCCCCGGTCGAGACCGCAGCCCTGCTCGAGCAAGTCTCCGGGGTACAGGTGCGGGCAGGGTTTCACTGTGCGGCGGCGATTCACGACCATCTCGGCACGACGGCGGGCGGGACGGTGCGGGCCAGTTTTGGGCCCTTCTGCGACGCGGCTGATCTCGATGCGTTGGTCGCCGCCGTCGAAGCGATCGCGGGATAGCAGGCCCGGGGAAGTGCTGCCGACCCGGCCCGCCGGCAGCCGCCCCCTGAAATCCGGGCTTTTTCGGTGTCACCCCCCAGGGCCCGACCCGTTGCAAACGGCCTTCGGGCCGAGCGTCCTGCGGGCCGGCTCCCAAGATCGGTAGACTCAACGAAATTATCGTGACGGGTTCGAAGGAGACGATGGCGATGGCAGGAATTCCAACCGATGCCTGGTATGCCGGCGGGCTGCGGTTTCGCTGCACGCAGTGCGGTGATTGCTGCACCGGGGAGGAGGGCTACGTCTGGGTGAACCAGGCCGAGATCGATGCGATGGCCGCCCGGCTCAATATCGACCCGGCGGTGTTTGAGCGGCGGTTTGTCCGTCGGGTCGGCATCCGGAGATCGCTGACCGAGCGGCCCGGGGGCGACTGCGTACTGCTCGACGGCGAGACCCGCAAGTGCACGGTCTACGAACAGCGTCCCCGGCAGTGCAAAACCTGGCCGTTCTGGGAGTCGAACCTGAAATCACCCGAGGCCTGGGATGAAGCGGCCTCCCACTGCCCCGGCTGCAACAAGGGCAGCCTCGTGCCGCTGGAAACGATTCGCGAGCAGGCCGCCAAGATTCGGATTTAGCCGGCGACGAGCGGCCGCTTGCAGCGGCTGGCAGGTGTCGGGGCAGGCAGCCACCGCGCCGCCGAAATTACAGCACGCCCCCGTGCGTGCGATACGGCGTCATGTGCGACGGCTGGTCGAGAAACCAGATTCGCTCCCACTCGTCGGTGATCGCTCGGAGATCCTCCGACGTATAAATCAGCTGCTGAGCTCGGCGGATCGGATCGCCGGAATACATCGGGATCAAGCAGCCGGTTGTCACGGGCAGCAAGGTGGCAAGAAGCAGCAACCAAATCAGCTGCAACTGCACGTTGCCGGAGCCAGTGCGGGGGCGATTCATGCCGTCTTTCTCCCTGACGCGAGCATGGTGGATTGGATGGCGGGCAGCCGCCGGCCGCCGACCGGGACCGCCGCGTGCGGCCTCGGGCCTTCGGGACGGGCTTTTAGCAACGCAGCCGCCGCAAGGCGATGGCGGATTTGCTGTCCCTGCCGCGACCGGTGGCTGGCGGCAGCGAGCAGGCTGCGAACGAAAGCTGCCGCCGCCGGATGCGCCGGCCGGCAGCCCTGAGGGGCGAACCAAGACGCTAGGGGGCTTCGGTCCGCCCGCCGGGTCAATTCGGTGAACGTTCGGTTGCAGCAGCCGTCGCTGCGGGGATCTGCGGTGTCTGCGCGGAGGTCGCATCGCGCTGGCGAACCCGCAGTTCCATCTCCTTGCCCGGCTTGAAGGTGACGGTGCACTTCGGGGCAACCGGCACTGCCTCGCCGGTTCGCGGGTTGCGGCCAAGCCGGGCCTCGCGACGCTTGATCTGAAAGACGCCGAAATTCCGTAACTCGACCCGTCCTTCCTGGACGAGGCTGTCGGTGAGGGCGTCGAAGGTCGCCTGCACCAGTTTTGCCGCCTCCGGCTTCGTCATGTCGAGCCGCTCGCAAACCGCCCGGATGATGTCGAGTTTGGTCACCGGAAAAATCTCGCCGGGGAACTGACGGCCCGACCGACGGCCGCGACCTTCGGGCCGGAAAAACCGCGGCATTGCTCCAGATGCTCGAAACCATACGGGTGGAACTCAACTGATGTCAATGACGGTACGAGAGCGGGACCGGTGGCAAATCTGCCGCCATAATCCCTATCGGCGGGAGAACCGGCAGACTTGAGCCGACCGTCAGAAACGGTCCGCGCCCCGGCGGTTGGACTCGGCGGCCGCCATCGTTCACCCGGGCTGCCGGAGGCCCCCGGTTGCGACCGTCCCGGGGGCGGGGCAGCTTCTATCGGGGCGGCAACCGTTCCCCGGAAAGCTCACCGGTCTGCGGTACACTCCGGTTTTTCGCTCACCTGCTGCCCGATACGCGATTCTTCTCCGGTATCTTCATGCCCGAAATCTGCTCGACACCCGCTGCTCCGGTCGACCTCGGGGTCACCCTCGGTCGGCTGCGGCTGCCCAACCCGATCATGGTTGCCTCCGGCACCTTCGGGTACGCCAGTGAAATGGCAGGTTTCGTGCCGCTGGAGCGGATCGGTGGCATCGTCCCCAAGACGATCACCCTGGCTCCACGAATTGGAAACCGGCCCTGGCGGACCGTCGAAACAGCCGCGGGCCTGCTCAACTCGATCGGGCTCGACAACGACGGCGTCGACCGGTTTCTTACCGACAAACTGCCCTTCCTTCGCGACTGCGGGGCTCCCGTGGTCGTCAGCATTGCCGGCGGGACCGTGGCGGAGTTCGTGCAACTCGCAGCCCGGCTGGCTGCCGAGCCGGGCATCGCCGCGCTGGAGCTGAACATCTCCTGCCCCAACGTCAGCCATGGAGTCGACCTCGCCACCGACCCGGAGATGTGCCGGTCCGTCGTCGCCGGGGTGCGGCAGGCGACCGCCACGCCGGTGCTTGCCAAACTGACGCCAAACGTCAGCGACATCGCAGGGATTGCTCAGGCGGCGGCCGACGGCGGGGCCGATGCCGTCACGCTGATCAACACCTGCCAGGGGATGGCGGTCGACTGGCGGCGGCGGCGGCCGCTGCTCGGGAACGTGATCGGCGGGTTGAGCGGTCCGGCCATCAAGCCGATCGCCCTGCGGTGCGTCCATCAGGTGCGGCAGGCGGTCGATCTGCCGATCATCGGCGTCGGCGGCATCATGACAATCGACGACTGCATGGAGTTCTTCGTCACCGGTGCCACCGCCGTCCAGATCGGCACGGCGAGCTTTGCCGAGCCGGTGGTCGTCGGCCGGCTGCTCGACGCGTTGCCGGTGGCCCTCGCCGAACTCGGCGTCGGCTCTCTGTCCGAAGCGGTCGGCAGCCTGGAGTTACCCGGTCCCAAGGTCGGGCCGGTGAACGCGTCAGCCTGAGCGACCACGCCGGTGACAGCCGGCTTCCGGCGCCGCCTCATTCCTTTGGAGCAACAGTTCTGCATGAGTCATTCAACCGCACAACCCGACGTCGCCCCGCCCCGCCAGCGGGTGCTCTCGGGCATCCAGCCGACCGGCCGGTTTCACTGGGGAAACTATTTCGGGGCCATCGGGCAGTACATCGAACTGCAGGAGGCGGGCGATGCCTTCTACTTCATCGCCGACCTCCACGCGTTGACGACCATTCGCGATCCCGAGCGGCTGCGGGGCCTCGTCTGCGATGCCGCCCTCGACCTGCTGGCCCTCGGGCTCGATCCCGACCGGGCGACCCTGTTTGTACAGTCCGATGTGCCGGAGGTCGCCGAACTGACCTGGCTGCTGATGACGGTTGCCCCGATGGGACTGCTGGAACGCTGCCACGCCTACAAGGACAAAAAAAGCCGCGGCCTGCCGGCCGATGCCGGCCTGTTCACCTACCCGGTGCTGATGGCGGCCGACATCCTTGCCTACGACGCCGACATCGTGCCGGTGGGCGAAGATCAGGTGCAGCACATCGAGGTCTGTCGCGATCTGGCCGGTGCCTTCAACCATCTCTACGGCGACGTCTTCCGGCTGCCGAGGCCAAGGCTGGTCGACGGGAGTGCAAAGGTGCCGGGCACTGACGGCCAGAAGATGTCGAAGAGCTACGAAAACACAATCGAGGTCTTTGAAGAGCC
>CAZIQV010000036.1:0-11578 GCA_964541275.1 uncultured Chitinophagaceae bacterium
CCATCACCCCGCAAACCAGTCCCGACCAGTCGGCCGCGAACCAACACCGTGCCGGCGAAGCCGAACCGGATTCCCGACGCCAGCCCTCCGCATTGAGATCGCCCGATGATTGAGTTCGCCCACGTGACGCGAACGTACGGCCAGAAGACCGCCGTTGACGATCTGAGTCTCGCGATCCCTCGGGGTGAGCTCTTCGCCCTCCTCGGCCCCAACGGCGCTGGGAAGACCACGACGATCAAAATGCTCGTGGGCCTGCTGCGGCCGTCACGAGGCGACGTGCGGGTCTGCGGCCACGACCTTGTCAGCGACCCGCGGGGGGCCCATCTGCATCTCGGCTACGTGCCTGACGAGCCCTGTCTGTACGACAAACTGACGGCTCGGGAATTCCTCGGATTCATCGCCGCGATGTACGGCATTCCCCGGCATCTCGCCGGCAAACGAATCGCCCGGGAAATCGAGTGCTTCGAACTGCAGGAATTCGCGGACGACCTCGCCGAGGACTACTCGCTGGGCATGAAGCAGCGACTGGTCTTCGCGGCCGCCTTCATCCACGACCCTGACGTGATCGTGCTCGACGAGCCGATGGTCGGACTCGATCCGCGGAGCGTGCGAATCGTCAAGGATCTGCTCAAGGCCCGCACCGCCGAAGGGATGACCGTCTTCATGTCGACGCACACGCTGGCGATGGCCGAGGAAATGGCCGACCGCATGGGCATCATGGTACGAGGCCAACTGCGGTTTCTCGGGACCGTGGCGGAATTGCGAGACCAGATGGCGATCGAGACGAGCAGTCTGGAGCAGCTTTATTTGGAGCTGACATCGGTTCGCAGCACGCTGCGGGAAACCACCCTGGCAGGCGAGGACTGATGGCCACTGACGCCGGTGCTGTTGCCGCGGTGCATCCGCTCTCACCCGAGCGGGAGGGCCGCCTGCTCCTGAAACTGCGAGCGACGACCGCCGGACATCTGATCGGCTCGATGCTCACCCAAGCCCGCCTGCGGCTCGGGCTTGTGGCCACGCTCAGCCTGATCTTCTGGGCGGCCCTCTTTGGCCTGTTCTTCGAAGCTTTCACCTTCATCGATTCGATGCATGCCGAGGTGATTTCGCTGCTGTTCAATGCCTTTTTTTCGTCGCTGATGGTGATGATGGTCTTCTCGACCGGCATTCTCATGTACGGCAGCCTCTACACCTCGACGGAGGCCAAACTGCTGCTGACCTGCCCGCTCCGGCCGGAGGCGATTCACGCCCACAAGTTCCAGGAAGCTTTCTGGTTTTCCAGCTGGGGCTTCGTGCTGCTCGGCAGCCCGATGCTGGTCGCCTACGGCATCGTCAGAGATGCCCCCTGGCCCTTCTTCGCCATGTTGCTGCCGTTCATGATCTCCTTTGTGATGATCCCGGCGGCACTTGGCAGCATCCTCTGCATGCTGCTCGTCGCCGGACTCCCGAGGCTGCGGATCCATGCGATCACGATCGCGGTCGTGAGCCTGTCGCTGGCGGTAATCTGGCTGGTCTATTCAGCCCTCC
The DNA here is from genome assembly GCA_964541275.1 of uncultured Chitinophagaceae bacterium. Classification (GTDB taxonomy): domain Bacteria; phylum Planctomycetota; class Planctomycetia; order Pirellulales; family UBA1268; genus UBA1268. The sequence continues at coordinate 1,525 of CAZIQV010000036.1, forward strand.
AGTCGACGCAAAGCGAGACGATGACCGTCGCCTGGTTCGAAGAGACGCTCGCCCGGCTGACCTTGACCGAGCAGCGGGTGCTCCCGAGTTGGTGGCTGTCGTCGGGTCTGCTCGAGAGCGGGCTGCGGGGCGAGACCGTCGCCGAGGGCCGGGCGAGCACACTGGAAGCGTTGAAGTTCCTCGGCCTGCTGATCGCCAACGCCCTGCTGCTGAATCTGGTGGCGTCCTGGGTGGCCCGCGGGACCTACCGGGTCGGGTACAGCCACCTGCAGGCGGAGATTCCCCGGCGACGGCAGCGGGCACTGAGTTGGTTTGACGGACTGCTGGCCCAAAGCGGCACCCCATGGGGCCGGCCGCTGCGGCTGTTGTTGGTGAAAGACCTGCAGATTTTCCGCCGCGATGCCACGCAGTGGTCGCAGTTCATGATCTTCTTTGGGCTGCTAGGGCTCTACTTTTACAACCTCAGGTCATTCAACTACACGCACGCCTACGCTTCGATCATCGGTTACCTCAATCTCGCCGTGGTGGGCTTGATCCTTTCGACCTTCACGACCCGGTTCGTCTTTCCCTCGATCAGCCTCGAGGGACGCAGGTTCTGGATCCTCGGCCTGCTGCCGATCAATCGCGACCAAATCGTCTGGTCGAAGTTCCTGTTTGCCTTCGGTGGCGGACTGCTTCCCTGCCTCGGACTGGTGGCCCTCAGCGGTTCGATGCTCGGCGTGGCCAGCGAGACACTCTGGCGCCACCTCTACTGCTGTGGAATCCTCTGCAGCGGCCTCTCGGGCATCGCGGTCGGCCTCGGTGCGTGCATGCCGAACCTCCGCGAATCGTCGCCGGCGAAAATCGCGGCCGGCTTCGGTGGCACGCTCAGCCTCGTGCTCAGCGCGCTGTTTATCATCGCCGTGGTGATGGTGACGGCGTTGCCGAGCCACCTGAATCTCCTGCGACGGTCGCTGGGGCAGATGCCGCGAGAGAATTTTGTCGGCTTCATCAGCAGCCAGCAGGGAATCGTCGTCGGCCTGGTTGTCGTCGCCCTGCTCGGCGTGCTGGCGACGTTTTTGCCGCTGCTGCTCGGTGTCCGGGCGTTCCGGCGGCTCGAACCGTAGCAGACTATCGCGTAGCAGATTATCAATAGAGTCTGCCGGTCGCCGGGGCGGTTCGTCGCGGTGCCGGTGTTGGCTGCCGGGCCGCAAGCGGAAAAACCGGCAGATCTTCCGCAGTCTCCCGGCAGGGCTCCGGGCAGTGGCCCGTCCCGCCGAACAGGCTACTCTGGAACTGGAGGACGCCGTCCCGACGCCCCGCACTGAAGCCGTATGATCCGCCCGCCGAATGCGTTCCGAGTCTCCGCACCTGATCAGCCGGCCACCCGCCGGTCGCGGTTGCGAATTGGAGCGGTGCAGTACCTGAACACGCGGCCGCTGATCTACGGACTTGCGACCGATCTGATATTCGATCTGCCGAGCCGCCTCGCGGACCGCCTGGCAAGCGGCGACCTCGACATCGCTCTGATCCCGACGATCGAATTATTTCAGAACCTCGCCGACCGCGACGCCGGCGAGACGGCTCAGGGGTATCGCGTCGTCTCGCAGGCCTGCATCGCCTGCCGGGGTCCCGTGATGAGCGTTCGGCTGTTTTTCCGCAGCCGGCCTGACCGGGTCCGAACCCTGGCGGTCGACGAAGGCTCCCGGACGAGCGTCGCGCTCTGCCGAATCCTGCTGGCAGATCGGTTCGGCCTGAAGCCCGAATTGGAAACGCTGCCGATCGACGCGACCATCGACGATACCGCCGCCGATGCGGTGCTGTTGATCGGCGACCGGGCGATCAGTCCGACCGGTGGTGGCTTCCAGGCGGTCTGGGATCTTGGCGACGAGTGGCACCGGACAACCGGACTGCCGTTTGTGTTTGCGGTCTGGGCCGGGCGGCCCGGCGTCGATATTGGCGAAGCCGGCAGCCTGCTTGACGCAGCCCGCGACCGCGGCCAGTTCAATCTCGCGGCGATCGCGGCTGCCGAGGCAGCCGGCCACGGCCTGACCGTCCCGCAGTGCCTCGACTACCTTCGCGAAAACTTGCACTATGATCTCGGGCGTCCCGAACAGCTGGCGGTCGAACGGTTCTATCGCGCAGCTCGGCACCTGGGACTCGCCCCCGACGGCCGCGACATCAGCGGCATCTTCCCCCCGCCCATCACCCCCGGAGTTGCCTGATGGACGCCCGGCTTTCACAGGTCCTTGATGACGTCGCCGCGGGGAAACGGCTTGCGTTCGACGAGGCGGTTCGGCTCTTGGAGTCCCGGGATCTCGCCGCGATCGGGCGGGCGGCCCACGCCGTCACGCAACGGCTGCATCCCGAGCCCCACCGCACATACAACATCGATCGGAATATCAACTACACCAACGTCTGCACGGCGGTCTGTGATTTTTGTGCCTTTTACCGCGGCCCGAAGCACCCCGAGGGTTATGTTCTCGACCGCGAGGTGCTGCTGAAGAAAATCGAGGAGACGGTTGCCATCGGCGGCGACCAGATCCTGATGCAGGGGGGACTCCACCCGACGCTGCCGCTGGAGTGGTACGAAGACTTGCTTCGGGACATCAAGTCCCGCTTTCCAGAGGTCAATGTTCACGGTTTCTCTCCGCCGGAAATCCACCATCTGACCAAGGTTGCCAAGCGGCCGCTGCCGGAAATCCTGGAGCGGTTGGCCGCAGCCGGCCTCGGGTCGTTGCCGGGCGGGGGCGGAGAGATTCTCGTCGACCGGGTGCGGCAGGCGATGACCCGCGGCAAGGTCATGACCGATGACTGGCTGGAGGTGCACCGCCAGTGGCATCATCTCGGTGGCCGCAGCACGGCCACGATGATGTTCGGCCACATCGAGACACTCGCCGAGCGGGTCGAGCACCTCGAACGGCTGCGGGCGTTGCAGGATGAGACCGGCGGCTTTACCGCCTTTATTTGCTGGTCGTTCCAGCCCGATAACACCGAGATGGACGAGATTCCCCCGGCCGGATCGTTCGAGTATCTCAAGACCCAGGCGGTGGCCCGGCTCTACCTCGACAACTTTCCAAACATCCAGTCGAGCTGGGTGACCCAAGGTCGTGAAATCGGCCAACTCGCATTGCTCTTCGGTGCCAACGACATGGGCAGCTTGATGCTTGAAGAGAATGTGGTCAGCGCTGCCGGCACCGTGCATCATCTGACGCTTGAAGAAATGCGCTCGGCAATCTCTGAGTTGGGCTGGATTCCCCGGCGGCGGAATGTCTTCTACGAACTGTTTGAGGACGACGAGCCGATCGGCCAGCCGACTGCCGGCCGGTCGCCGGACCTGCGGCTGCCGGTGCTCGCGACGACGTCGTGATCACCACCGGCCCGCTGCAATTCCCAGGCGGCCGAGGTCAACTGACGCTCCGTTGCCGCTGGCTGCTGCCGGTAACAGCCCCCGCGCTGGAGAACGCCTGGCTGCGGATCGACCGCGGACGGGTGCGGGCGGTCGGCAACGGGCCGATGTCGCCGCAGCCGGGCGGGTCCTGCTTTGATCTCGGTGATGCCATCGTGGTTCCGGGGCTGATCAACGCCCACACCCACCTCGAGTTTTCCGCCTGCGAGCAGCCCTTTGCCACCGCCGGTGGCCTGCCGGGCTGGATTGGTCGGGTCGTCGCCTGGCGGCGGCAGCGTTCGGAGTCCGCCGGCTTCGATCAACAGGCTGCAGTTCACCGCGGCCTGGAAGAGCTGGCAGCCGACGGCATTGTGGCGGTCGGCGAGATCGCCAGCACCACGCCGCAGCCTGCCGTCGGCTTCCGCGGCCCGCGGTTGCGGATTTTCCGGGAACTGCTCGGCCTGGCCCCGCTGCGGGCTGATCGGCCGGCGGCGGTCGCGGAGGCGATCCGTGACACCGAACGACTCGCCCGGGCCGGCGTTGCCATGGGCCTCTCCCCGCACGCGCCCTATTCAACCCAGTGGCCGTTGGGAAGGGTCGCCCTCCGGGCAGCGGGCCGGCTGAAACGGCAGCACCGCCAGCCGGCAGCCGGCCTGCCGCCGGTGGTTCCCCTCGCCATGCACTTAGCCGAATCGGCCGCTGAAGCTGAATTCCTCTGCCGGCAGACTGGGCCTTTTCGCGACCTCTTTGAACAGCTCGGGGTCTGGCCGGCCCGGCCGCCGACGCTGGCGACCACAGCCGACTGGATTTCGCTGCTGGCCCGCAGCGACCGCGGACTGGTGGTTCACGGCACCCATCTGCCCGCTGACCCGCTTGCCTTCGCCCGCCTCGCTCGGCACCGCGACCGGCTGGCGGTTGTGGTCTGCCCCCGGACCACGCTCGCGATTGCCGGCCGCCTGCCGCCGGTGGCGGCGTTTCGGCGAGCCGGCCTCCGGGTCTGCCTGGGAACCGACGGCCGGGGCTCAAATCCTGACCTTTCAATCCGGAAGGAGGCCCGCTGCCTGATCGACGCAGGCATCGTCTCTCCCGTCGAAGCCCTGCGAATGGTCACCGCCGACGCCGCCTGGCCCCTCGGCTTTGAGGACCGCACCGGCTGCATCGCCGTCGGCCGGCCGGCCGATCTGGCAATCCTGCGGCCCGCCGCCGCTGCCGTTCACGCTGCCGACGCAGCCGCCGCCGTCTTCGCCGCCGACACAGAGGTCGTCGCGACACTCCGCGGAGGCCGCTGCATCTCGGGAAAACTTCCCTCGGGCTGACAGGTCTTCGGCCACGCGATCCGCCGCTGGCTGGCGTCGGCAGCCGGCAAGAATCGGGGCTTGGCGAAATTCGCCGCGGCACTCTGGCTCCCGTCGCAGCGAGCCGGCCTCAGAGCCGGCAGTTGGCGATCTGGGTTTCGATGATCGCCGAGGCACCGATCGCCTCGAGCCGCTCCATGATGCCGTGCGATTCCTTGCGGCGGACCATCGCCCGCACCGAACACCAGTCGCAGTCTTCGAGCGAGCTGATCGTCGGGGAGTTGAAACCGGGCGTGATCGTCTCGGCCTCCGTCAGCCGACTGCGGGGCACGTTGTACTCCAGCAGCGACCAGCTGCGGGCAATCACCACCCCCTCGAGCCGCCGGACAATCCGGTCAGCCATCTCGGGATCGACGACCTTTGAATTCTGGACAAGCACCGTCTCGTACCGGCCGATCTCTTCGAGCACCCGCAGCCGATTGGCTGCCAACGTGCTGCCGGTCTCGACGAGGTCGACCACCGCGTCGGCAACCCCGAGGGCGACCATGATTTCGACGCTGCCGGAGAGTTCGACCAGGTGCACCTCGACCCCGTGCCGAGCGAGCCAGTCGCGGGTGATGTGCGGGAAACTGGTGGCGACCCGCCGTCCTTGCAGGCTCTTCGGCGAGGCGATGTCGGCGGTGTCGGGCACGCAGAGGGCCAGCCGACAGGAGCCGACGCCGAGGGCCAGCCGTTCGACCAGGTCGACGCCCGCCTCGCAGACGAGATCACCGCCGGTGATTCCCAGATCGATCGCCCCCTCGGCGGTCAACACCGGGATGTCGTCGGTCCGCAGAAAGACAATCTCCAGGGGGATATCGCGGCAGCGGGCGAACAGCGACCGCTCGATTCGCCGGAACGACAGCCCGGCGTCGTGGAGCAGATTGGCCACGACCTCAGAAAGTCGACCTTTGCTCGGAATGCCGATTCGGAGGAGTCTTTCCGGGGCGACAGGAACTGCGTCAGTCATCGTCGTCTCGCATCTCGAGGGGAGTGATACGTCCCGGCGTCCGCGGCACCGGTCGCAAGAAGGCAGCGTCAGGCCGGCGGGCCCGCCGTTCGGGAGGCCTTTTCATCGAGACCGGAGACGCCGAACCGGCCGGCAAGCGTCTCCTCGACCTGCTCGAGCGAGAGGTCGCGGGCGGCCAGCAGCACCAGCAGATGGTACAGCAGGTCGGCCGCCTCCGAGACGACCCTGTCGTCGGCCTCGCCGCCGGCAGCCTCGACAAGTTCCGCCGCCTCCTCCGTCACTTTCCCGGCAATCGCAGGCACCCCTCCGGCAAGCAGCCGGGCGGTGTAGGATCGCGTGGCATCGCCACCCTTCCGGGAGACGATCACCTGTTCAAGCTGCTCGATCACGGTTCCGATTCGACGCATTCTCAGCACCCACTCCAGTCCTGCCGCGATCGACCGGGGCCGACCGCCAATCCGAAGCCAGACTTTACCATGCCGCCCGGGGGTTCCCGACCCCCTGCCCCGACGATGCCCGTTGCCGCCCCGCAGCTTGCCGACGACTGCCTGATTCTCACCGGCCCGACAGCGACCGGGAAATCGGCCGTGGCCCTGAAGATGGCCGAGCAACTCGACGCCGAAATCCTCAGCGTCGATTCGATCGCTGTCTACCGCACGCTCGACATCGGCTCGGCCAAGCCAGACGCCCGGGCCCGGGGGCGGGTGCCGCACCACCTGCTCGACCTCGTCGCCGCGAGCGAAACCTTCTCCGTCGCCGACTGGCTCGCCGCGGCGACGGCGGCCGTGGCCGACTGTCGGCGGCGGGGCCGCAGGATGCTCTTCGTCGGCGGCACTCCGCTGTATCTGCGGTGTCTTCGCGACGGGCTCGACGACCTGCCCCCGGGCAATCCGGCGGTTCGAGCGGAGCTGCTGGCTGAGGCGGCCGACGACGGAGCGGGTCGGCTCCACCAGCGACTTGCGGCCGCCGCCCCGCAGCGGGCCCGTGAGATTCACCCGCGCGACACGAGGCGGATCGTCCGGGCGCTTGAGATTCTGGAAACGGGCGGGCGGCTCCCCGCCAAGACAGCCGCCAAAACCGCAGGCCGCCGCCAGGCCGCATTCCCCTGCCCGCTTCTGGTGCTCGACCTGCCGCGGCGGCTGCTGGCCGAACGGATCGACCGCCGGGCCGCGGCGATGTTTGCCGCGGGGCTGCTCGACGAGACCCGGGCTGCCCTTGGCGGCGGCGGCATCAGCCCGACGGCTGCCCAGGCTGCGGGCTATGCCGAGGCCCTTGCCTGTCTCCGCGGCGAACTGACCGAGCGGCAGGCCATCGACCGCACCGCCCGCCGCACCCGGCAGTTGGCAAAGCGACAGCGAACCTGGCTGAGAAGTTTTGCCGACGCGGTCTGGGTCAGTGGCTAGCAGCCCGGAATACCAGCATTCCCGGGCACGACCGCTCGGCCCCCGTCGGGGCACAACGCCCGATCGCCGAACTGCCCACCGGCCTCACCGGAGCCGCTGGTGATGCCTCCCGGCGTCGGCTTTTTGCTAGCGGGCTCAGCGGAACCGCACTCATGCAAGCCCGAGCCGCCGGCCGAGGGAATGCGGTTTGTGGTTAAAAACCCGGGATTCCCTCAGTTTCCCTTGGAGTTTGACAACGTGTTTTTTTGCTGGTGGCCGCGAAACCGCAGCATCAGACCTCTGCCGCTGGCTCCCTCCGAGACGGGCGTTGGGCGGGCGGCGTAGCAGAGTTTTGGGGTTGCTGATCGCTGCATCCTGCGACAGCGGACTGTCCCCACAGGCTGCTAGCACCCCGCGTGCTAGCACATGATCTTGTGCTGCCAGCAGATCCCGACCACAAAATCGAAAAAATCCTTGTCACGCCGCAGCAGAACTCTAGTTTCTCCGCCGTCCGGCTCGACACCGTCGCTCAAGGATGGGCGGCACGAGCCCGGGCTGGTGCTTGAGAAAGGGATTTTCATGGCAGCCAAGCCGGTGATTGGGATCAACATGGATTACCGCCCGAGTCGCAAAGAGCATGCGGCGCTCTCGTTCGTGGCGGCAGGCTACTACGACAATGTCCTCGCGTCGGGGGGCATCCCGGTGGTGCTGCCACCGCTCGACAGCGAAGACGACCTGATGCGGATCCTCGACACCCTCGACGGTGTGGTGCTCGTCGGCGGCGCCGACCTTGACCCTCGTCGCGACGGCTACATGCCCCACCCGGCTGTCCGGGCGATGGACGAGCGGCGGGAGGACTTTGACCGGATGCTCGCCAAACAGGTCGCCGCCCGCCACCTGCCGGTGCTCGCCGTCGGCAGCGGTATGCAGCTGCTCAACATCACCGAGGGGGGGACGCTGTTTCTGCATTTGCCGGAGGATCAGCCGCAAGCGATCCCGCACAAGGATCCGCTCGACCCAGCCCACCGTCACGGACTGCTCGTGGAGCCGGACTCGGCGATGGAGCGGGTGTATGGCGACGGCGAAATCCGCGTCAACAGCATGCACCACATGGCGATCGACGACCTCGCCCCGGGCTTTCGGGTGACTGCCCGGTCTCCCGACGGCATCATCGAGGCGATCGAAAGCGAGGTCGAAGGCTGGTTCGCCATCGGCACGCAGTTCCATCCTGAGGCCGAAAGTGCGTCGGCACTCGACGCCAAAATTTTTGAGGAATTCGTCGTCGGCATCACCGGCGAGGTTCCGGCGATGCGACTCGTTGCCTAACTGTCTGTGGAAAAAAGCCTTCCAGGGCCTTTTTCCACAAATGTGAACCCCAAAAAAGCCGAGGTTTTTCGGGGTTCGCTGCCGCCGCATCCAGCGGCGGATCAACCTGTCCACGGGCTGCTCACCGCCTGTGGAAAAAGCCATCCCGGCCCGCGGCCGGAATGGAGCCGGTACAGGGCCCGCCGTCCTCCCGTTGGGAGACGGCGGGCCCGTTCGTCTTGTCGCTGCGCTCAGCCAACCGCTAGGTCCGCTGCAACCGTCCCAGTCCGTGACAAAAATCACGGCTGGACGAGCGATCTCCCGGCGGCGAACCGGTGGTTTCGACGGTACGATGTGAAACGGTTCGATCGCGGTGCCTCCATCCGGCTGACTGACCCGACCGATATCTCAGTGATGCCCGATTCCCACGGTTGAGGATCTGGGCCGAGCGGGAGACCGGCCGGCGTGTCAGCAACCTTTGAAGATCACAACGCATGGCGAGCTTTGTTCGACGGGCGACAGCCGGCCCCGAGAGACCTGCTGGGGCCGCATCCCGTCGAGGGGCGGGCCGATCTGACCCGGGTCCGGGCCTTTCTGCCGCAGACGCAGCGGGCCTGGCTGGTGGGCCACCAGGATGCCTCCGTTCGGCCCTTGCCGATGCGTCGGACCCATGCGGCAGGGCTGTTTGAGGCCTACACGACCAGCACGACCGCCGCCGGCTATCGCTTGCGGATCGACGACGCCGGCTCCGGCCCCCGCGAACTTCACGACCCCTACGCGTTTCCTGCCATGCTGACCGACTACGACCTGCACCTGCTCGGCGAGGGTCGCCACTGGAAGAGCTACGAGAAACTCGGCAGCCAACTGCGAGAGGTCGACGGCGTCCGCGGGGTCAACTTTGCCGTCTGGGCCCCCAACGCGGCCGCCGTCAGCGTGGTGGGCGACTTCAACGGCTGGGACGGCCGCATCCACCAGATGCACCAGCGAATTCCCTCCGGCATCTGGGAACTGTTCGTTCCAGCGGTCGAACCGGGAGCGGTCTACAAGTACCGCGTGCAGTCGGCCGAGGGCACCAGCGACCGGGCTGATCCCTACGGCCTGGCGGCCGAGATTCCGCCCCGCACCGCGTCGCGGGTGACCGACCTCTCCGGCTACGCGTGGGGCGACGCCGCCTGGATGGAACGCCGCCGCCACCGCGACTGGCTGGCCGCGGCGATCTCGATCTACGAGGTCCACCTCGGCAGCTGGCGGCGGCCGGGCGATGATCCGACCCGCTGGCTGACCTACGCCGACCTGCAGCGGGAACTGGTGCCCTACTGCATCGAGATGGGCTTCACCCACGTCGAGTTTCTGCCGCCGACCGAGCACCCGCTGTCAGCCAGCTGGGGCTACCAGACGATCGGCCTGTTTGCCGCCACCAGCCGGTTTGGGTCGCCGCAGGAGCTGATGGCCCTGATCGACGCCCTCCACCAGGCGGGCATTGGCGTGATCATCGACTGGGTGCCGGCCCACTTCCCCAAGGACGGCCACGGCCTGCGGAGGTTCGACGGCACGGCGCTCTACGAGCACGAGGATCCCCGTCTCGGCGAACATCCTGACTGGGGCACCCTGATCTTCAACTACGGCCGCAACGAGGTGGCGAACTACCTGATCAGTTCAGCCCTCTTCTGGCTCGACCGCTATCACATCGACGGAC